>NZ_JBSVWN010000011.1:0-122346 GCF_054071325.1 Pseudomonas sp. SDO5215_S409
GGGTTGAGCGCCTGGGGCACGCCAGTCATCAGCACCCGAAGTACCCGGATACTTCCTGGGGCCAGGTGATTTTGCGGTAGGTGCTGCCAACGGACTCGGCGGTGAAGGCACCGGCAGTGATCAGGCCTTGTTTTTCGGCGGTGGCCGGCATGTACGCAGGTGTTGCCACGGGATGCTCTCCTTGCTTGAAAATGACAAACCAACGGGCTCAATTGCTCGCCCCGATAGCAATATGCTATCAAAAAACATGCCAACTATTGTAAAGGCTATATAAATCAAGGCCTCCAGCGTATTAACCCAATGCTTCTGGCTCCTCTGCTCTCATAAAACAGCAAAAAGTGCGCAACTTCTTGCGCACCACTGCGCAAAAAGTTGCGCACTCGCCTACAAGCCCTTATTCACATGACTTGTAGAGATGTATCCACACAGTTATCCACATTTGACTGCGCAACTTCTTGCGCACTTGGCAATCCTCGCAGCTTGAGTAGCAAGGCATGGACTCGGGATACGTTCTGCAAAACCTCCCCCCTCACCCCCCACCCGCCCTCAACTACCCTTGAACCACCGCAGGAAGCGGCCCGCCACTTCAAGGAACCAGCATGTCCCTCGCCATCGTCCACAGCCGCGCCCAGGTCGGCGTTGAAGCCCCTGCCGTTACCGTTGAAGTGCACATGGCCAACGGCTTGCCGTCGCTGACGCTGGTGGGCCTGCCCGAAACGGCTGTCAAGGAAAGCAAGGACCGCGTGCGCAGTGCCATTCTCAACGCTGCGCTGCAATACCCCGCCCGGCGCATCACCCTCAACCTTGCCCCTGCGGACTTGCCCAAGGACGGTGGGCGGTTTGATCTGGCGATTGCCCTGGGGATTCTGGCCGCCAGCGCCCAAGTGCCTGCGCTGATGCTCGATGACGTGGAGTGCCTGGGTGAGTTGGCGTTGTCCGGTGAGGTACGGGCGGTCAAAGGGGTGCTGCCGGCCGCCTTGGCGGCGCGCAAGGCCGGGCGCGCCTTGATCGTGCCCAGCGCGAACGCCGAGGAGGCTTGCCTGGCCTCGGGCCTCAAGGTGATTGCCGTGGATCACCTGCTGCAAGCCGTGGCGCACTTTAATGGTCAACAGCCCATCGAACCGTTTGCCTCCAATGGGTTGCTGTACCAGAGCAAGCCCTACCCCGACCTTAGCGAGGTGCAAGGCCAACTGGCCGCCAAGCGCGCGCTGTTGATTGCGGCGGCAGGCGGTCACAACCTGTTGTTCAGCGGGCCGCCCGGCACCGGCAAAACCCTGTTGGCCAGCCGCTTACCGGGGCTGTTGCCGCCGCTGAGCGAGCAGGAGGCGCTGGAGGTGGCCGCCATTCAATCGGTGGTCAGCCTGGCGCCACTGAGCCATTGGCCCCACCGCCCGTTTCGCCAGCCGCACCATTCGGCCTCGGGCCCTGCGCTGGTGGGCGGCGGTTCCAAGCCCCAGCCCGGCGAAATCACCCTGGCCCATCACGGCGTTTTGTTTCTCGACGAATTGCCCGAGTTCGACCGCAAGGTCTTGGAAGTACTGCGCGAACCCCTGGAGACTGGCGGGTGGTATTCTCACACTTTCTAAAACGTCACAGGAAGCCCGGAATGCCTACTGCCTACGCTTATATCCGCTACTCATCTAAGGCCCAAGGTGAAGCCGGTAGGGACTCCGTAGACCGTCAAATGGCTTCAATCCAAGCCATTACAAAGCAACAAGGTATTGAGTTGCCGCCTGAGAATATCTACTCGGATACGGGCATATCTGCACACGATGGAAGCAACAAACGAAAAGGAAAACTAAAAGAACTCATTGATATGATTAGCGATATGCATATCAAAGAGGGCGATTATATATTCGTTGAAAGTATCGACCGGCTTAGTCGCCAAAGACTTCTACAAGCAAAAGAATTAGTCAATGGCATCCTTGAAAAAGGGGTTATTTTAATAACCACCATTGATGGTCAACGGTATGAAAAACCAAACGAAAAAAACCGTATTGATGACTTACAGCAAGATATCCTTTTAAGTGTTATCGCAAAGCGAGCATACGAAGAAAGTAAGACAAAATCAGTTCGCAGAAAATCCGCATGGAATAGAGCCAAAAAACTAGCGGAAGAAGAAAAGGTCATTTTTAACGCCCATAACCCACCCTATGGCATCCGATACAATACAGAGCTTAACTGCTTTGAAATCGAGGAAGAAGAAGCTCAGGAAATAAGAGACTTCTTTGAGAGCTTGAAATATGTTGGCGTGTCGCTGTCTATTAAAAAGCTCAATGCTTATTCAAAACGAAAATGGTCAAATAGAAATATAAAGCATCTAATAGATACGAAATACGTTCTCGGTGCCTACATGGCTCAACGAAGAGACGAAAACAAAAAGAAAGTATTTGAGCGATACATTGAAAACTATTACCCGCAAATTGTTTCATACGAGCTATTTAATGAAGCAATAGCCGCAATGAAAAACAGAGCACATAGAAAAAATTACGGCAACCAAAGTGTTGGAAGCTTGAACATTTTCCGCCATAGCATCAAGTGCGATTGCTGTGAAGCATCTATGCTTTTTGAAAAACAAACAAACCCCAAAGGTATTGTTTATCCGTATTTTCATTGCTACACACGCAAAGAATTAAAAAATGGATGTAATCAACCACGTTTTCGTTTTGACCTAGCTTTTGGGTTATTTCTTGAACTCATATATCAATCAACAACAAATGAAGACTTCGACGTTCACCCATGGCAAAACGAAGACCCGAATCCCGAACGTCAATATGAATGGATAACTCGTGAAAGCGGGATGACTTATCGTCTCCCAACACAAGAAGACATTGATGGAGAGGAACGGGTAGAGAATTTTAGAGAATTATTAATCAAGCTTCTGTCGAACAGAGAGAGCCAAACCAAAGACAACAAGAAAATTGTGGAATTGAACAACCTTTTGCTTGAACAGAAAAGTTATAGAGACAACCTAATGAAATCTTTTGCCGGTTTCACTAGCGGTATTATCCCAAAAGAATTCTTAGAGGTAGTTAGCAAAACAGAAGCGAATATCAATGACATTGAACAAAACCTTGCAGAATTACAAACACAAATAAATATCAAGAAAACCACCATAAACATTTACTCGGAAAACGACATAATTGATTTGTATAAAACAGAAGATGGCCGTTTAAAAATAAATCAATTCTTTGTTGCTAATGACATCACTTTCAAATTCAACTTCGACAAAACCACAAGAACTTTGTTCGCTAAGATTTTCCAGAATGGCTTTGAAATTGACCGAGTAGCAAAACAGTTCAGCCTACACAATCCACTTAAAGAGTTTGGCATCAACAATCTCAACGAATACTTTAATTGATACCATCACAATCAAAGTAGGCTGCCTAATCAGGTGGCCTTTTTTGTGCTCGCTTGAAAATAAAACAATTCATGGTAACTTGTAGTTAAACAACTCAAATACTTAAAGTATGAGTTTTTATCAACCCGCTGATGAAATCCTCACACTTTCCTGCGGAAAGACGCTTCGCTTGCGAGTATTTCACGGGTTCCTGCCGGAAGGGCAGAAGCAAACAGCAAAATACAACAACCTATGAGGACTAAATGAATGAATTAAAAAATACCACTATGCTATGGAAGAGAATGAACTACTCCGCCCAGCAGGGCAGAGTAAAAAAGACTGCCGGATTGTCTCAATTAAAGAGTTCACTTAATCACAGCCTCCGCACTGTGATGAAGAAAGAGCTCGAATTCAATCAAGACCTGTCTCACCGCAATTTCATCATCCACAACAACAAGATGATTAGACTTGACAGTCTCACTCTTGAAGACAGGCAGGGGCTTGTCAATGAGATAATGTCATCGGTTCAGAGTGACATAGGCACACATGAAGACCTATCAAAACTCAAAGACGACCGTTCAAAATACGCCTACAAGCTTAAAAAGCTGTTAGCCAAGGCTGACGAACCGGAAGCCCTCAAAAACCTTCTAACGAGTGTTCTGGAGGCCCAAAGCAGTCCCCTTTCCCCTTCCCTTGTCGATCAAATTGATTTGATAGGCGTTAAGCGAGCAAGTGACAAAAAGAAGGCCATAGGTACCTATATAGAGCTACACAATAAGATTATTGCACTCGGCAACAACTCATTACACAAAAGCAAAACAGTTGTGCAGGAATGCTTTTTCAAATTCCCAACAAGAAACAACATAAACGAAGTTAGGCCGGTTGACTATTTACGTATAATTTACGACTTCCACAAGAAGCACCTACCTGAATACGACATAAAAACCTGTGTATTTCATGGCGATGAAGTATTAAGTCAGAGCCAAATAAATACTGGCGTGCACCCACACATCTTTATATCTGGAAAGAACTCAAAGACTGGTCAATATGACTTGGTGCAAGCTCAGCTTGATTTAGTTAATAGATATCTAAAAAGCAAGGGAGAGCCAGCAATTGAAAATAGCTCATTCAAAGCATCACAGAAAATAGGCGAAACTTACCAGTGTCTTGTCTATGGATATGTTAACAAAAGGTTGAAAGAATTTGGCTACAACATCGAAGCGTCCATACATGAGAAAACAAAGGAGCACAAAGAAAAACTTGAAGCAATAGCAAAAGACGCTCACAAGGCCAAGATAATGAGGGGCTTTAATTTATTATCACAAACTGAGTCGGCGATTGCTGACGCTGAAAAACACATACAAGAAATAAAACCTATTCTGGAAGAAAGCAGAGCGGATAACAAAACACTTCAAGAAGATAATGAAAATCTCAAGACCGAGGTTAAGGCGAACACTACAACACTCAACAAACAGAAAAGAGAAATTGAGAAGGGCGTCAATGAGCTAAAAAGCCTTGATGATAGATGCAAAAAAACTTTGAAAAACTACCAAAAACTTGAAGAGGCAATCAAGAACAGCCAAGACAAATATCAAGCAATCCAAGATGTTGACATAGCTATTGATGTCATTGCTTTCCGACAAAGTGAGAAAAGGGACATACGAATGGCCTTTTATGCTTACAAAGAAAAGAATTTAGACGCATTGAAGCAGATGACACGAAAGGAGAGGATCGACTTCTTAGAAGCGAATGCCGAACGTTTTAAACGTGAACAACTGGATGCTTTAATATCTACACGCCTTACTTTTGGAGAAAAAACAAGCCTTGCGATTCACGACACTACGCAGGCTATTAAATCTGCTACTAATAAGGTTAGTGCAAGGGTTTTCGGCCCTTGATTTGACTTTATCAAAAAAAATGATACAACATAAGAAAAGGTGAACCCCGAATGTAGTTGCATTCAGGGTTCGGCGTTGATACTGATAGCAGCAGTTTCAACTTGTAATTTAAGTTATATCACATAATTTCATATCTTCAAGTCTCTCCTGCGTAAAAATCACATAACCATAATAAATTCAGTATTCACGCCTGCGTTCAATGTAGGAAATTCAAGAGATTGTTCCGTTGTAGCAGCCTAGATGAATAGAACGGGGATGTTAGGCAATTCATCAGCCCACTAGCCGTGTATGAAAATACATGTTGAACAGGGTGCCAGCGTGGCGTAAATAGCTTGTATAGCCACTAAGTGTTCAATGCTTAAACTTAGTATTTGAGAATTTAAGCCCTGAGAGTAAAACTCAAAAATCAGGTAAGGCGTCACTTGTTTTTTAGACAAAAACGAGGAAGACTAGCTTTGCCTGAGAAAGCAAAGGCGTAGCCTGCTTTCGCAGGCAATGCTGGAATTAAAAAACAAAGCGAAAACCCCCTAGGGTTTTCAAGACACGCACATATACACACACACACACACACACACACATACACACACATACACACACACCCACACCCACACCCACAGCCACAGCCCCCACGAATACACATCCGCCAAGCCAATACTATCTAAAACCTTCAAAATCGGCTCATTATCGAGTGCTTAACATTTGCTTGGCACTTTGGGTATCAAAAACTAAAACAGAACTTTAAATGACCCATTTTGATTATCACATCAATCTAAAAGTACCGCTTCTTTTAAAAATATTTTGTCCAAAACTTCTTGGCTGTTTTTTGATGTTTTTTTAGATAGTGGAAAAATGGCAACTCAAAAAAAGGCCGTTTTTAGAGGGGGTAATATTTTTCCTTTACTATAGTTCACAAGAAACATAATCGGCGGTTTTTGACCTAATTCCACGAACGCACTAAAAAAGTGCATGCTATTTTTTATATGTTTTCATATCATTTTTTTGATATTTCAATTTTCGAGAAGTTTGTTTTATGGCTTAAATTCAACAAAAGAACGTGTCAATAGTGAGGTGAAAATATTTTTTAGGTCGGACGATAATGATGATTTATGGTTGGACCTTAATCAAGTGCTTTATACTAAAATTTATATAGGCTCATTTTTAACGCTTGGACAAGTCCAACCGTTAAAAACAAGCTTGACGACAGACCACTATCCTAACGATTTTTTCTCCGGGCAGTTTTTTGTTGCTTATTACTTTTTTTCTTCTGCCTTCTTAGCTTCGACAGCTCAGTTTCTTCGGTCTTAATCGTGTATTTCAAAATAGCTGATTTAATGTTTTTCAAAAGCCCCAGTTCTTCTCGCAAGAACCTTGCATTCTGGAATTCTTCTTCTGTCCACTCATTCGTATGGACATAAATCAACTCTTCGCTTGCACCCTTATTATTAACTGCGTCCACTGCGATTCCAACTATCGTCTCAAACTGTGGAAACGCATCTTTGCAGGCCATGCAATAGGATGTAATCATCGCTTTGCGATGCTCACGGTATTCGGCATAATCCTTTTGCAGCTCTGAAAATTTAAGAACTAACCATACATAACCTATTTCCGGGTTCGTGGGCGACCCGCAAACTCGAACTCTCGGGCGTGTCTCACTGGATGGGAATGGCTTCCGGGTAACATCCAAAAATGCGTCAGACAGGGTGGCACGAGCCATTCGGCTTTCGGCTGCCATATATTTTAATACTGTAATTTCCTCATCATAATTTTTACCATTTGTTTCGTGCCATTTTCCAGTGAACGCGGCACCACCCATCAACTCAATACATCTATCCCAGAAGTAGGAGGTTCGGCCTATCTCCTTCAACAGCTTATATTCTTCTGTTTTCCTATGCCCTTCATAAAATCCAGTTTGAACGGCTAAAATCTCATCTTTCCGTTGTTTTGGTATTATGAACTTAGGGGAACTGATGTGTTCCGAGTCCTCTCTACTTGAAAGGTAATAACCCAATAGCTCATCTTCTCCCGGAGCGACTAAAAGCATTCCGGCGTTTATTAAATCTTCTTTTTGTGACAAATAATCCGTAAAGTCTTTGATGGTGTCTAGTTCATCGAAAACCTTATCGATACTTTCCTCATCAAAGAAATGCACGTACCCTTTTTTTGAGTCCGCTGTCCCAATCATGAATGGGTTTTCAAAATGGTCCTTACCAACAATATCGGGCCTAATGAATAAAGTCCCGCTATCATCTTTGTAATACTTTTTTGAATGCTCTGTGATTCCGCGTGCCACAGCAATTCTATGGACTTTCATCGTATTTTTATCAGGTATAGCTATAGGGAATTTCTCGGAACATTCTTTATCGAGAAATATCCTATGCGGCATTTGCTTGATCCATTTTTCAGCCCGATAGGTAGAATAAGCCGATTTCAAAAATGCCCGATCTACCCAACGACGCCAGCCCACCTTAATATCATCCGTTGGCCTATATTCAATCTGTCCTTTATCCGAAAAAATAAGAACGTGATTGCCAAACACAACCAACAAGTCACACAGCTCTTCTCCTTGACCCTTTCGCTGACCTTTTTCATCTATCTTTAAACCTTCATCGGTATAAACATTTGCAAAAGACCAGAGTGACAAAAATGCTTTATCACCTAATTTAGCAAGGAGCTTTTCAGACTTATTGAATGTTTCCGATTTCTTTATATTTCTCATGAAGGTCTCAATCCATAGAGGTCTGCTTCATCTTACCAGTCAAGCAGCTAGGCAACATCATTGAGCCAGTATAAATGTGTGATAAATACCCCTACCATTCGAGTCGGGCCATATCGTGATTTCCCGCGCCCGTGACCGGGTGAGTTTCCCGGCGCGCTTTCAATTGGTCGCCGCCATGAACCCCTGCCCCTGCGGCTACCTGGGCGACCCCACCGGGCGCTGTCGCTGCACGCCCGAGCAGATCCAACGCTACCGCAACAAACTCTCCGGCCCCTTGCTGGACCGCATCGACCTGCACCTGACCGTCGCCCGCGAAACCACCGCCCTCACCCCGCCCCGGCAACAAGGCGACGACACCGCCAGCGCCGCCCGCCTGGTCGCCAGCGCCCGCGAGTGCCAGCAACAACGCCAGCATTGCGCCAACGCCTTCCTCGACCTGCCGGGGCTGCGCCAGCACTGCGCGTTGACGCGCGTCGACGAGCACTGGCTGGAAGCCGCCTGCGAACGCCTCACCCTGTCGTTGCGCGCCGCCCATCGGTTATTGAAAGTCGCCCGCACCCTGGCAGATCTGGAACAGGCCCACGCCATCCGCCGCGAGCATCTGGCCGAAGCCCTGCAGTACCGCCCCGCCACGCAATAGCCCAGGCCTCCGCCCGTTTCCCGCCAAACAGCGCGCCTACGACGAATGTCAGATTGACGGCGACATCAGATTGACATTAAGGTCGCCAGCTTAATCATGGAGCGAACACAGGTGTACTACGCCTGTCATTTCGCGCACAGGGATATGGAGTTGGGATGCGCGCGGCACTTCTACGCAGCGGTAAAAGCGGTTCTTTCACGGCCCTTGGCGAAGCCGGCCAGCCGGTTTACCGGGCAGCGCTGCAACTGCGCGAGGCCATTCGCCGCAAAGACCCCGAACTGGTCAAACACCTGGCCATCGTGCAAACCGACGAGTTTGGTGACCAGATCGACTGGTACAGCGAGATCGAGGGCGACGCCGTGCCCTGGAGCAACGCCAGCGAAGCCGAACGCGCGCCCGCACGTGAACAGCTCCAAGCCCTGAACACCCTGCTCAACGACCTGATCCAGCGGTTCGTCGGCCCTGACGGCGACGCGCCCACCGGCGACAAGGCGGTGTTCGCCAAGTTGCTCAAGCACGTCATCCACTTCCCGGATGAAACCTTCGTGTACCTGGTGCAAGGCCAGCCCGTACTGACCTTCTGGGGGTTCGAGCACGCCAACGCCCTACCGGGGCGCGACCCGCTGCAATGCCTCTATCCGCTCAAAGCCGCAGCCCTCGGCGGCCGCGGGGCCTTGCTGCGCAGCGGTCAACGCAGCGCCTTCACCGCCCTGGGCGAAACCGGCCAGCCGGTGTACCGGGCCGCCCTGCAACTGCGCGAAGCGATTCGCCGCCAAGACCCGGAACTGGTCAAGCACCTGGCCATTCCGCAGAGCGACGAGCAAGGCAACCAGATCGACTGGTACAGCAGCGTCGACGGCGATGTGATTCCCTGGAGCAGCGCCACCGAAGCCGAACGGGCACCGGCGCGCCAGCAGCTTGAAGCCCTGAAAACCGCGCTCAAGGACCTGAGCCAGCGCTTTATCGGCCCTGAAGGCCAAGCGCAGACCGGCGACAAGGTGGTCTTTGGCAAGCTGCTCAAGCGCGCCATCCACTTCCCCGACGAAACCTTCGTGTACCTGGTCAACGGCAAGCCGGTGCTGACCTTCTGGGGCTTCGAGCACCCCGACGCCCCCCCGGGCCGCGACCCGCTGCTGTGCCTGTACCCGCCAAAGGGCGCGCCGCTGGACTTCCGCTTGCCGCCCGCCGAACCCGTTTCCCTGCCGACGCCCCAGGTGCCGGTTGCCGTACGCCCCTGGTGGAAAAACGGCTGGTGGTGGCTGCTGCCGTTGCTGCTGCTTCTACTGCTGTTGCTGCTCGGCTTGCGCGGGTGCATTCCCGGGATCGCGCCACACCTGCCGCTGTTCGGCACGCCTCAGGTCGACGTCCCGGCAGGGGAGCCGGTGCAAGTGCCGGTGGTCAACGGCGCGGACGTCACCGGCACCGTGGTCGGTCATGGGGTCACCCACACCGGCGGCGCCGTGAATGGCAGCGCCGTAGCGCCCGTGGCCGGTGAGACCGGCGATGCTGACGCCGCCGTCGCCCCGGGCACCGAACCCGCCCAGCCCTCTGCACCTGCCGCCGAGGCCCCCACGCCGCCCGGCGAAACACCCGCTGCACCTACGGCCCAAGCGCCTGCACCTGAACCGGCGCAAACCCCGGCCACGCCCCAGGCGCCCGGTGCCGGGCTGAGCATCCCGCCTGCCGCCGCCGATGGCGCCGCCGACTTCCTCAACGGCCAGTACCGCGCCGGTGCGGGCATCCAGGACGTCAAGACCGGCAAGCCCCTGCGCCTGGAATACACCTTCAAGGACGGCAAAGGCGACGTCACCGTGCACCGCGCCAACGGCGTGAGCTGCACCGGCCCGGTGTCTGCCGCCATGAAGGGCGGCAGCCTGTCCATCAACAGCCAGGGCCAGGCCGTGTGCGGCGACGGCAGCACCTACGACATGCCCAAAGTCAACTGCCGGCCAGGCGCGACCCGCGTCGCAGACTGCGCCGGCGCGTATGGCAATGACACATTCCCCATGTCCATGCGGCACGCGGGCGAATAAGACTGGAAACCCCTGACAATGCTGCCTGAAGTCACGCAATTCGAAGATACCGTCACCCTCGTCAGTGACACCGGCATCCAGTTCATGGACTTCGCCCTGCGCCTGGACCCCCGCAAGGAACCGGCAGGCGAGTTCGCCCCCATGAACCTGGGCCTGTGCCGCCTGCTGTACAACGAAGAGAAAGACTTCTACTTCTACCAGCCCACGCCCGACAAAATCGAAAAGGCCCGGCCGGTCTTCAGCCTCGACATGAAAAGCAGCCTGGCCCTGCTCGACGGCCTCTGGCTGCCGCTGCCGTTCCTGCGCTTCATGCCGCCGCACCGCTTCGACAACGGCCCGGTCAACTGGTCGCGCATGCGCCTGGTCAAACTGCCCGCCCCGGACATCGACGGCAACACCCACCGCCTGACCCTGGCGTTTGACAGCCGCATCATGCCCAAGCGCAACGGCACCGCGTACCTTGCGCCCAACGAAGAAGACGTCAGCGCAGGCGTGGCGTTCAAGCTCGCCACCCAGGCCACCCAATTGCAGGAATTCCTTGCCCTGCCCTGGGTGAACGAGTGGCTGCAAGAGCTGTTCTGCGAAGGGCACCCGCACCTGTCCCGCGATGAACTGGACGCCGACCTGCGCACCCACTACCACCTGGCGCACTACCTCAACGTGCTGAGCCTGCTGGCCAAGCCGTCCGCGTCCCAGCAGAGCCACTTGACCGCCAAGGTCGAGATCCCGGAAGTCAAGGTGGTGGCCAACGACCGCAACGGCCAGGTCAAGCCAATCCCCGTGGACCTGGTGCTCGACGTCGGCAACTCGCGCACCTGCGGCATCCTCATCGAGAACCATGGCCAGACAGGCTCGGGCCTCAAGCAGAACTACGTGCTGGAACTGCGTGACCTGATCACCCCCGAACATACCTACAACCAGCCCTTTGAAAGCCGCGTGGAGTTTGCCCAGGCCTACTTCGGCAAAGACCACTGCTCGGTCAAGAGCGGGCGCCACGATGCGTTCCAGTGGGCCACCATCGCCCGCGTCGGCAGCGAAGCCGCGCGCCTGGCCAGCCGTCGGCGCGGCACCGAAGGCTCCACCGGCCTGTCGAGCCCCAAACGCTACCTGTGGGACGAAAACGCCTACGGCCATGGCTGGCGGTTCAACTGCGCCTACGTCAAGAGCGACAACGAACCCTACGCCACCGCCGCGCCGTTCTCGCACCTGATCAACGAAACCGGCGAGGCGCTCTACAGCCTCGACGAAGACGACCGTTTGCCAGTGTTCATGCCGCGTTATTCGCGCAGTTCCCTGATGACCTTCATGCTCGCCGAAGTGCTGGCCCAGGCGCTGTCGCAAATCAACAGCCCGGCGCAGCGTTCGCGCCAGGGCCACACCCGCGTGCCGCGCCAGCTCAACAGCATCACCCTGACCGTACCGCCGGGCATGCCCCAGGCCGAGCGCAGCCTCCTCAACGAGCGCATGCAACAGGCCATTGGCCTGGTGTGGAAAAGCCTGGGCTGGCACGCGGGCGAAGAAAGCCCCTACGACGAAGGCGGCACCGCGCCGACCACGCCGATCCCGAGCATTCGCGTGGAGTGGGACGAGGCCTCCTGCGGCCAGTTGGTGTACCTGTACACCGAGGTCAACGAAAACTTTGCCGGGCACCCGGAAGAGTTCTTCGCCACCCTCGCCCGCCCGGACAAGACCGAACGCGAGCGCATCACCCTCGCCACCATCGACATCGGCGGCGGCACCACCGACCTGGTCATCACCGACTACCGCCTGGACCGCGCGGGCAACATGAGCAGCGGCAGCAACGTGCACATCGTGCCCGAGCAGCGTTTTCGCGATGGCTTCAAAGTGGCGGGCGACGACATCCTGCTGGACGTGATCCGCGACTTTATCCTGCCCAGTTTCGAAAGTGCCTTGCAGCAAGCGGGGGTCAAGTCCGCTGACTCACTGATGTCACGCCTGTGCGGCACCGAATCGGTGGACGCCAAGGACGTGATCCTGCGCCAGCAACTGAACCTGCAAGTGTTCGTGCCGCTGGGCCTGGCGCTGCTCAAGGAATACGAGCACTACGACCCGCAACACCAGGTGGACGTCAGCACCCGCACCTACCTGGAACTGCTGGGCGCCGAGGCCATCAGCGCGTCGGTGCTGGAATACGTGCACAACGCCGTGCGCCGCGATATCGGCACGCAGAACGGGTTTGACCTGTACCAGACGCCGATCAGTTTCGACCTGCAACACCTGCACGGGGCGTTTCTCAACGACCGCATCAACATCACTAAAATCCTGGGCGCCCTGTGCGAAGTGGTAGCCCATTACCCGTGCGACGTGCTGCTGTTGACCGGCCGCCCGTCGCGCCTGCCAGGCGTGCAGGCGTTCATTCGCAAAGTGCTGCCGTTGCCGCCGGGGCGCATCCTGGCGCTGCAAAACTACCGCACGGGCGGCTGGTATCCGTTCCACAAAAACGGCCGCATCGACGACCCGAAAAGCACCGCCTCGGTCGGCGCCATGCTGTGCCTGCTGTGCGCCAACCACAGCCTGCCGAACTTCTATTTCCGGGCGGCGGCGCTCAAGCCGTACTCCACCGTCAAGCACATCGGGCTCATCGACCAGGCCAACGCGATCAAAGACGCCGACGTGTTGTACCGCGACATCCAGACCGATCCCGAAAGCAATGCCCTCCAGTTGCCCCTGATCGGCACGGGCGACGATGCCGACACGCCGCCGCTGGAAATGCGCGGCGACCTGCGCCTGGGCTTTCGCCAACTGGCAGCGGAGCGCTGGGCGGCCTCGCCGCTCTACACCTTGCGGTTCACCCCGGCCGGCCGCGAGAAATTCTCCCGCGCCGTCGGCGAAAACGGCGCGGCGCCCCTGCTCAAAGTGCGGTTCGAGGTCAAGGCGCCCAGACGCAATACCGGCCTGATCAGCGACCAACTGGTGGTGCGCAGCATCGAGTCCAACAGCAGCACCAGCTTCAACCCGCGCAGTGACCTGCGACTGGAACTCAACACCATGCTCGATGCGGGCTTGAGCGAAACCAACTACTGGCTCGACAGCGGAAGTGTGAAACGCAAATGAATGACCTGACCCCCGAGCAAACCGAACTTAGCGCCCGCTGGGCCGCCGTGTATGACGGTGCCGGTCAGGCGCTGGACTGGATCAGCCAGACCCGCGGCAACGCCCCGCGCCTGGACAGCGAAGCCGACAACCTCAACGTGCGCCTGCACCGCGCGCGCAACCTGGCGCACAGCCTGGGGCGCGTGGCCGGTACGCCGATGACCATCGGTTTCTTTGGCCTGTCCCAGGCGGGCAAGTCGTACTTGATCTCGGCGTTGGCCGCCGGTCACAACGGCAAGCTGGAAACCCAGTTCGGCGAGCGCCGCGTGGACTTCATCAAGCACATCAACCCGGTCGGCGGCGGCAAGGAAGCCACCGGCCTGGTGACGCGCTTCAGCCGTCGCGCCACCGCCAGTGAAGACCTGCAATTTCCGGTCGAGCTCAAACTGTTTCGCGAAATCGAACTGGCCAAGATCTTCGCCAACTCCTGGTTCAAGGACTTTGACCTTGAGCGCATCAACTACCCGATCGACGAAGAGCGTATCCAGCGCATCCTCAAGCCCTTCGAGGGCCGCGAAAACGCCCAACCGGGCCCGGGCGTCAGTGCCGACGACATCGTGTCGCTGTGGGACTACCTGCGCGAAACCGCACCCAACTCGGTGAAAAAACTCGAGCACCTGTACTGGCCCACGGTGCTGCAACTGGCACCGCGCCTGAACTATCAGGAGCGCGCCGAGCTGTTCTCGATTTTGTGGGGCGAGCAACAGGAACTGACCCGCGCCTACCAGCAACTGGCCGGGGCGCTGCACAAACTTGGCCTGCCCGACACCGTGTTCGCGCCGCTCCAGGCCCTGGTCAGCTTTGATGGCGAGGCGTATCACCAACGCGACAACATCATGAACGTCGACATCCTGGAGCGTTTCGGCACGCCCCAGGACCTGCCGATCAACGTACGCCCGCGCACCGGCGGCCGCCTGCAAAACAGCCAGGGCATCCCCGTGGCGCAGTTGGCGGCGCTGACCGCCGAGATGACGTTTGGCCTGATCGAAGCGCCGATCGACGAGGTGGTCAACCAGGTCGACCTGCTGGACTTCCCGGGCTATCGCGGGCGCAAAAACCTGCTGGACATCGCCGACTCCAACGACCCGCAGTCCAGCACCAAGGACAACTCGGTGGCGCAGCTGATCCTGCGTGGCAAGGTGGCCTACCTGTTCGAGCGCTACACCGACACCCAGGAAATGAACGCCCTGGTGGTGTGCACCAGTTCCACCAAACAAAGTGACGTCAACGACGTCGGCCCCGTGCTGACGCGCTGGATCGACCGAACCCAGGGCGCCACCCCGGCGGTGCGCGCCAAGCGCGAAGCGGGCCTGATCTGGGCCCTGACCATGCTCGACCTGCGGGTGGCGGGCGGCCTTAATCAAACCGCCGACCAGGACGACGAGGGCTGGAACGGCATGGTCAAGCTGACCATGCTCGAGCGCTTCGGCAGCCTGCCGTGGATGATCGACTGGGCCAACGCGCCGTTCCAGAACACCTACCTGGTGCGCAAGCCACGCATGAACGCAGGCTTCATCGAGCAAGACACCCAAGGCTCGGAAACCCGCATCAACCCCAACAACCAGGCGCGTATCGACGCCCTGGGCGCCAGCTTTGCAAACAACACCCTGGTGGCCCGCCACATCAAGACCCCGGCCAAGGCCTGGAGCGAAATGCTCAGCCTGGACGACGGCGGCATCCGCTATTTCGGCAGCAGCTTCAACGGGGTGGCCAACATCGAATTCAAGCTGGCGCGCATCCGCGAGCAGCTCGATGAGTGCATCGAAAGCCTCACCGTGCACGGCCTGGACACCTGGTATCACGCCGATGGCGACGGCGCGGCAGCGGCGAAAAAAGCCAAGGCCCAGGAAATCCTCGGCGGCCTGCTCAAGCGCCCCACGGTGCTGGGCGAACTGATCCACCAGCTCGACATGCCCAGCGAACACATTCGCGACCTGTACCTGAGCGGCGTCTACGAAGACGCCGAAGCGCCGCCCGAAGGCGAAGACGCACCCGCCGCGGCGCCCAGCAGCCTGTACAACGACAACGCCGGGTTCGACTTCGATTTTGGTGAAGACTTCACCGACAGCGCCCCAAGCCAGGCCGCCCGCCCTGCGTCCGTGCCGGCGCAGCAAAGCAACGAGCACCGGTTTGCCAAGGCGGCGTTCAAGGCCTGGGTTGCGCATTTGCGCGAACTCGCCACGCGCCAGAGCCTGCTCAGCCTGCTGGGCCTGGAAAAGTCGCTGATCGAAGCGATGGTGGACGAGTTGATCACCGCCGGTTACCGCTACGACCTGCCGGGCCAGCTCAGCCACGCCGTGCTCAAGCGCACGCAGAGCGGCGCGCGACGCGATCAACTGGTGGAACGCCAAGTGCTGGAAGTGCAGCGGGTGCTGCGCGATTTCGTGTCCTGGTTTGGCTACCTGCAAAAGCCGGTCGACCAGCGCCCGGCCAGCCGCACCGGCGCGCGCAACCCGCTGTTTTCGTTCTACGCCGATGTGCCCGCCGGCCAACTGCCGCAGTTGCCCGCGCAACCCACGAACCAGGCGCAGCTGTACCTGGGCGACTGGCTCTCGGGCCTGGCCTACGTGACGCTGGAAAACGCGGGCCACGGCGCCGGCCGTGAAATCACCCTTGAACAGAATGAACGACTGGGCCAGGTGCTTTCAGTCATCAAAGCGAGATAAGCAATGCCCATTCGTGTAGACCTGCTTGCGCTGGAACCCAATGTGCCGGGCCAGGCGCGGCTGACGGTAAAGAAATGGCAGGGTGGCCAGGAGGCGCTGGAGTTTTCGATCCAGCGCAACCAGGACCACTTCTACCTGCAAAACGGCCAGCAGTGGAGCAACAACCCGTTCTGGTTTCAGGTGAGCCGCTTCGACAGCACCGACGACACGCTGCACACCCAGGTCGGCCCGGACGTGGTCGACCCGCTGCTGGAAAGCAGCGGCAATGCCAATTTCCAGATCGAATTGCGCGAGCAAGGCCCAGGTCACAGTGACCGTGGCGTGGTGCGCCCGGGCCTGGGCCTGTTGGCCTCGACGGCGGGGGGCGAGACACGCTCGACCTACGACGCGACAACGCTGCACACCCCTGCGCCCGAGCCGCAAACCCTCGACGTACCGACGCTGGACCTGCCACAGGAAGAGCACGAAACAGAACTCATCGTGGCCGACCGCGAGCCCGAGCACGAGCCTGCACCGTTGCCGCCCGTGGTGGCCCCGGCCAAGCACAATAAAAAAGCCCTGATCGGCGCCGTGATTGCCCTGCTGGTGCTCATCGCCCTGGCAGTGCTGGCGTGGCTGTACTTCTCGTTCTCCAAACCTGTGGTGGTGCAAACCCCCGCGGAGCCGGTCCCCGAGGCGCAGCCGTGTGACGTGCAGAGCATGAACAGCCAGCCCGAACTGGCCTTTGTCCAGGGCTGCATCAAGGCCGCGCCCGCCAGCGCGAAGTTGCTGGAGATCATCGAAGCGGCCAAGGCCAACAAGCACTGCGGCGTGGCCCAGCGGTTGTACGCCAACCGTGCGCAAGGCGGCGACATGCTGATCGCCAACGCCTACGCCCACGAATACGACCCCAAGTACCTCAAGGCCAGCGACTGCTTCCCGGCGCCCGACAACGCCACCGCCGCGTACTGGTACGAAACCATCCTGAGCCACGAGCCGGACAACGCTGAAGCCAAGCAGCGTTTCGAGGAGCTGCAAAAGTGACCACACCTCTGTCCCTGAGCCGCTTGCTGCTGGGCAGCGCCGCCGTGCTGGCCTTGAGTGTCAGCGCACTGGCCCTGGCCGATGACAAGCCGCTGATCCAGGAAGGCAAGAAGACCCTGTTCCAGCGCGTGCTGACCACCCCTGGCTGCAAACTCAGCCCGGCGGCCGGGGGCACGCCCGGTGCGGTGCAGCCGACCTTCAGCCGCTTCTACGTGTACGAGCGGGCGACGGCGGCAAACGCCGAGTGGCTGAAAGTCGGCCCCGACAGCTACGGCAAGACCATCGGCTGGCTGCCCGCAGCGTGCACCACCGACTGGAAGATGCAACTGACCCTGGCCTTCACCAACCCGGCCAACCGCGACCGCCTGTTGTTCTTCAAGGAGCGCGCCACCGTGGAAGGCATCCTGGATGCGCCGGACCCGGTCAGCAAAGTCGCCCCATTGCGCGCCACGCTCAAGCAAGGCAAGCAGGCGCCCGGCATCCTGGCGCAAGAGCCCGCCTACTTTGTCGACCTGCAAAAGCAGTTCTACCTGCTGCCGGTGCTCAGCGGCGAAGAAGTCATGACCGAAGGCGGCTTTCGCACGCGCCTGCTGAACGTCGCCTCGGTAAGCAAGGCCGAAGACGCCGCGGGCAGCAACGCTGGCGCAGGCGCGGGCAGCGCTTCGGCAGACGGCAGCACCAGCAGCCAGTTGAAAGAGTTCAGCGCGGCGGTGGTGTTTGTCATCGACTCGACCATCTCCATGGACCCGTACATCGACCGCACCCGCGAGGCGATCCGCAAGGTGTACGAGCAGATCGAAGCGCAGCACCTGGGCAAGCAGGTCAAGTTCGGCCTGGTCGCATTCCGCTCCAGCACCAAGGCGGTGCCGGGGCTCGAGTACGTCAGCAAAATGTACGCCGACCCCAACCAGGTCAAAGACAGCGCCGACTTCCTGGCCAAGGTCGCCGACCTCAAGCAGGCCAAGGTGTCCAGCAGCAGCTTTGACGAAGACGCCTACGCCGGGGTGATGCACAGCATCGACAAGGTCGACTGGAGCCAGTTCGGCGCACGCTACGTGGTGCTGATCACCGACGCCGGCGCCCTGGAGGGCGACAACAAACTCTCCAACACGGGCCTCAGCGCCAGCCAGGTTCGCCTGGAAGCGGCCAACCCGGGCGTGGCGATTTACACCCTGCACCTCAAGACCCCGGCGGGCGCCAAAGACCACGCCCGGGCCGAGGCGCAGTACCAGAACCTGTCGACCTACCCGGGCACCAACACCTCGCTGTACTACCCGGTCAATGCCGGTGACGTGCAAGCGTTCGGGCGCAAGGTCGACTCGCTGGCCGCCGCCATCACCTCGCAGGTCAAGGCCGCCTACCTGGGCGAAGACGCCATCGGCAGCGCGCTGAACGCCAAGCAGGACCCGGCCGACCAGAAGATGCTCGAAGACGCCGCGCTGATCGGCCACGCAATGCAACTGGCCTACCTGGGTGAGAAAACCAACAGCAAGGCGCCGCCGGTGTTCAAGGCATGGATCACCGACCGTGACCTGATCAAGCAAAACATCCCGACCACCGACGTGCGCGTGCTGCTGACCAAGTCCCAGCTCAGCGACTTGAGCACGGTGATGCAGCAGATCCTCGACGCGGCCAACGAAGGCCTGATCTCGCCCACCGACATGTTCGACCGCCTGCGCTCGGTGGCCGCGACCATGGGCGCCGACCCCAACCAGCTCAAGGCCAACAGCAACGCCAAAATCGCCGACATGGGCGTGGTGGGCGAATACCTCGAAGGCCTGCCGTACCAGAGTGAAGTGCTCAACCTGGACGAAGACACCTGGAAAAGCTGGGACGGCCTGGCGCAGGAGAAATTCATCCGCACGCTCAACACCAAGCTGCGCCACTACCAGCGCTACAACGCCGATGTGGACCGCTGGGTATCGCTGGCCGACAACAGCGATGCGCGGGACAACGTGTACCCGGTGCCATTGGAAATGATGCCGTAAGCCATGCCCATTCTCGACATCGACAACCTGCTGGTGCGCCGGGGCGAAGGCGCGCAGGCGCATCAGGTGCGCCTGCCGCGTTTGCAGCTGCAAGCCGGGCAGATCATGGCCATCACCGGCGAAAGCGGTTGCGGCAAAAGCACCCTGCTTGAAGCGCTGGGCCTGCTGCTCGCGCCGGTGGAGCTGGGGCGCTTCCAGTTGCAGGCGCAGGACATTGCCCAGCTACTGGCTGCCGATGATCAACCGGCGCTGGCGGCGGTACGTTCGCGGCACTTGGGGTTTATCTTGCAAAGTGGCGGGTTGCTGCCGTTTTTGAGTGTGCGCGACAACATGTTCTTGCCGCGCCGCCTGCTGGGCATGCCGCTCTACAGCGCCCACATCGACCACGCCGTGGACGCCCTGCGCCTGGCGCCGCTGCTCGACAAACTGCCGCAGGCGCTGTCGATCGGCGAGCGCCAGCGCGTGGCCTGCGTGCGTGCCATCGCCCACGAGCCGCAACTGCTGCTGGCCGACGAGCCCACCGCGGCGCTCGACCCGCACACCGCGCGGCGCCTGTTTGAACTGCTGCTGAGCCTAGTGCAGACCTTGGGCTTGAGCGCACTGGTGGTGTCCCATGACTGGGCGCTGCTGAAGGATTTTGGCCTGCCGCGCCTGGGCGCGGTGAGCCGTCAGGGAGAGACACGGTTTGAACCCATGGATTGACCGCCTGAGGCTGCTGGGCAAGCTGGCCCTGGACGACCTCTGGCACGACCGCAAGGTATCGCTGTGCATCGCCGCCTCGCTGGTGGCGGTGATCGCGCCGCTGTTGCTGCTGTTCGGCCTCAAGCACGGGGTGGTCAGCCAGTTGCAGGACGAATTGCTGCGCGACCCGCGCAACCTTGAAATCAAGATGCTCAGCAGCGGCAACTACGACAGCGCCTGGATCGACACCCTGCGCCAGCAGCCCGAGGTCGGTTTTGCGATAGGCCAGACTCGCTCGCTGAACACCCAGGCGGATTTGATCGCCGGGCTGCAGCGGTTCGTCGAAGGCGCAGAAATCATCCCCACCGAAGCGGGCGACCCGCAGTTGAACCTGCCCGGCCTCACGCCCACCGGCACCCAAGTGATCCTCAGCGACCGCGCCGCCCAGCGCTTGCAAGTCAAGGCCGGTGACAGCCTGCGCCTGCGCGTCGAGCGGCGCCTGGCAGGGCACAACGAACGGGGCGAGGTGAGCCTTAGCGTGCTGGCGGTGCTGGACGCGGCGCGCTTTGGCCGGGCGGCGGCGTTTGTCGCACCGCCCCTGCTGATGAGCCTGGAGCACTTTCGCGACGGGTATCAGGCCCTGGGCGTGAGCACCGGTAAACCGCTGGGCGATGCGCCTCCGCTGTTCGCCCGCGCCCGGGTGTATGCGCGGGACATCGACCAGGTCGCGCCGCTGGAGCGCTGGCTCAATCAACAGCGCATCGAAACCTCGAGCCGCCTGGCCGACATCGACAACGTCAAGGCCATCAACCACGTGCTGGGGCTGATCTTTGGCGTGATCGCCCTGGCCGCGCTGATCGGCTGCATCGCCTCGATGGTCGGCGCGTTCCTGGCCAACATCGACCGCAAGCGCAAGAGCCTGGCGGTCTTGCGCCTGCTGGGGTTCAACCGCACGGCGGTCGCAGGCTTCGTGGTGCTGCAAGCGTTGCTGTTGAGCCTGGCCGGTTACCTGGGCGGGCTGGGGTTTTATGGTGTCGGCAGCCAGTTGTTCGACCGCTTGCTGGGCAGCAGCCAGGCCACCGGCACCTTTGTTTGCCACATCACTTTCGGGCATGGCCTTGCGGCCTTGCTCCTGACCTTTCTGGTCGCAGGGCTGGTGGCCGTTATCGGCGCCGTGCGGGCGATCAGCATCGAACCTGCGGAGAGTCTGCGTGAGCTATAAACGTGCCGTCTGGCTGTTGCCCCTGACCCTGGGCCTTGGCGGCGCGCTCGACGCGTCGGCAGCGGGCTGGGAAGAGAAGTATTACAACCCCATGCCCCAGGACAACGACGTGGTCCTGCCGATGCCGTGCGACGGCGCGATGGTGTTTCGCAAGGTGTTTATCCCGGTGACCGGGCCGCTGGACGACTACCCCATCAGCATCGGCCAGGACGGTGCGGAATACGGCTATGTGGAGCAGACGCGGCCCACCTTCATCGCTGGCAGCTTCACCGAGGCCAAGGGTGAAAAGTCGCGCTACTACCTGTTGGCCAAGTACGAGATGAGCGAGCTGCAATACGCCGCCCTGACCGAAGCGACCTGCCCCACGCCCGCCACCAAACTGCGCGTGCCGCAAGTGTCGGTGAGCTGGGTGCAGGCGGTGGACGCGGCCGACAAATACAACCTGTGGCTGCGCAAGAACGCCGCCGACAAGTTGCCCAAGGAAGACGGGGCGCCGGGCTTTTTGCGCCTGCCCACCGAGGTGGAGTGGGAGTTCGCCGCGCGCGGCGGGATCGCCGTCAGCGCCGCCGAATTTCGCGACACCCGCTACCCCATGCCCGAAGGCCTGAACGCTTACGAGTGGTTCGCCGGGGCGCAGTCGGCCAACGGCAAGCTGCAATTGACCGGCCTGCAAAAGCCCAACCCGCTGGGCCTGCACGACATGCTCGGCAACGCCGACGAAATGATGTTTGAACCGTTTCGCCTGAACAAGCTCGACCGCCAGCACGGCCAGGCCGGGGGCTACGTGGTGCGCGGCGGCAACTACCTCACCAGCCAGGCCGACCTGCGCACCGCCCAGCGCCAGGAAGACGCGTACTACAACGCCGACGGCCCGGTGAAAAACAAAACCACCGGCCTGCGCCTGGCCATGGTCGCGCCGACCCTGACCTCACGCGAGCGCGTCGCCAGTATTGAGAGCAGCTGGAAAAAACTCGGCACCGGGGCCAACGCCTCGGCCGAGCCCGGCACCGTGCAGGCGCTCGGCTCACTGGCGTCTGGGGTTGAGGACAAGGCCCTCAAGGAAAAGCTCCAGGCCCTGGAAAGCCAACTGCGCGCCAGCAACCAGCAACAGGAAGAAACCCGCGACCAGGCGATCCGCGCCAGCCTCAACCTGGGGGCGTTTTTGTGCACCAAGATGCTCGATGACGGCCAGTACGTGGACTTCCTGCAAAAGAACTACGCGCTCAACTGCGAAGCCGCCGAGAAGGACCCCAGCTGCGACATGCGCAAGGGCAAGCTCGACGAACAAAAAGACCGCCTGCACAAGCTCAGCCGCTACTACGCCAGCAGCCTGGTGGAGTCCGGCACCTTGTACGGCCAGCCATTGCTTGAGGCGCAGGTGCCGGTGATGGAAGAAATCATCTCGCGCAACAAGCAACTGCAAGACCTCAAGCCCTACTTGCGCACCCACTGGGCCAACCAGAAGACCTTCCTGCAAAAGCAGAAGATCGACACCGAGGCCTGGCTGAAAAGCTGCAAGTCCGTCACCCCATAACAAACAGCCAACACCGCTATCAGGAGCAATACCATGTCACGCAGCCTCTGGACTCGTTTCAAGCTACAGATCATCGTCACCCTCGCCGCCAGCCTGTTGCTGGGCGGTTGTGCCAACACCGGCAGCTCCATGGCCGGCAGCGGCAGCGCCGACCCGCGCCTGACCCAGGGCAGCGACGCGCAGTTCTTCAGCAAGTCCGGCTACCAGGCCTGTGCGGTGGGCGCAGGTATCGGCATCCTCGGGTGCGCGCTGTCCAACAGCAACAACAAGGCGGTGTGCGCCGTGGCGGCCGGTATCGCCTCGTGCGGCGTAGCCATGGGCGCCAACTACTACCTGGACCAGCGCCGCAGCGAGTACTCCAACACCACGCAGCGCCTGTCCAAAATGAACAGTGACGTGCAGCAAGACACCCAGAACGTCGTTGCCCGGACCGCCACCGCCCAGCAAGTGATCAACGACGATCAACTGCGCCTGGCCCAGATCAAGCAAGCCATGGCCAGCCAGCAGCTCAACAAGGCCAAGGCGCAGAACGACATCGCCGAGATCGACCGCAACATCGCCATCATGCGCAAGGACCTGGGCAACATGCGCACCAAGGTCACCGAGTACACCAAAGTGGCCCAGCAAGAGCGCGTGGACGGCGCCACCGGCGACGACATCAAGCAGGTCGACATCAACATCCTGAAGATGAACGAGAAAGTCGCGGCCCTGCAAAAGGAAGTCGACGGCCTGTACACCCAACGCTCCGCAATCACCCTGGGCTAAGCACGTGACCATGACCTTTGTTAAACACGGGCTGGCCCTCGCGGCCATCCTGGCCCTGGCCGGTTGCGCCACCGCCCCCGGCGAGTGCGACGCGACCAACCGCGATGCCAGCATGCTCACCAAGATGAACTGCGACTACTCCGGTGGCTACAGCGACCAGGTCAAGCAGAAGGAAGCGGCCCTGACCGCCTCGCGCGAAGAAAACGCGATGTTCCGCCAGGTCTACGACAACATCACGGCGCAGCAAGCCGCGACCCGGGCAGACCTGGTCGGCCAGCAACAGGCGCAGGCGCAGTTAAACCAGTCGCTGGGCCAACTGCTGAGCACGCTGAAAAAACGCCGCGCCAACCGCAGCGATGTGCAGCAGCAGATCGCCGGCCTTGAGCAGCAGCTCAAGGCCAACCAGGCGCAGGCGGCCACCCAGAACGCCACCCCGGCACAACTGCTGGCCAAGCAAGAACAGTTGAAGACCTTGCAGAAAAAGGTCAACCAGCTGCAGTTCAGCCTGGGCTACGAAGAGTAAGCCCGGCGTTTCACCCTTTGCAGGCATCGTGCGCGATGCCTGCCCTCTTTTTCAGGAATCGCTTTCATGCAACGGGTCATCAGGGATGTGCACGCCACCACGGACACTGCAGACGCACTGCAAGACACCGTCGCGCTGATCCAGAAACACCTGCCGCCGGTGGCCGCCAGCCTGTTTGCGATTCCCCGCACGGGCGCCGACGGCACACTGGAATGGTGGACGGGCCTGGGTGGCCAGCCGACGCCCTACGCCGACCTGGACAGCGACCGCCAACGCCGCCTGCTGCACACCTACGAGCAGCGCCAGAGCGCCCTCATCCACTTGGCCGACGAGTTGAAAAAGCGCGACCAGGCCGACGCCGCGCGCCGCTTGGAAACGCTGATCGGCGAGCCGATCCTGAGCGACCTCTACAGCCTCAATGGCGAGCCCTTGGTGATCCGCTGGAACACCCCGCGCCCGCCCAAGCCGCTGCCGCCGCCGGTCATTGCGCCTGCTGCGCTGGCCCCGGTAGCGGCGGCCGCAGGGGTGCCCCGGGCCTGGCGCTGGGCGGCGCTGCTGCTGGGCCTGTTGTTGCTGTTATTGCTGCTGTTGGCGCTGTGGTGGTGGCTGTGGCGCCCGGTGCCGGTGGTCGAGCCCATGGCACCGGCGGCGGTGGTTGAGCCGGCCGTGGTTGCCGAGCCGCCTGCGCCTGCGCCTGAACCCGTGGCAGAACCTGAGCCCGAGCCTGAGCCGGTGCCCGAACCTGAGCCTGCGCCACCGCCGCCGGTGGTCAAGGCGCCGCCGCCAACGCTGGACAACTACGCCTGCCGCAAAGGCGCGGCCAAAGTCGAGACGCCGCAGTTTGTGGTGGTGCTCGACACCTCGGGGTCGATGATGCTGAATATCAACGCGGTAAAGGCCGATGAGGACTGGTTCTTTGGCAGCCCCGCCAGCCGCTTCCTGGACGAAGACCGCGCGCAACGCATCTTCCAGCCGCCCACCCGCATGGACATCGCCAACGACTCCTTTGGCGGCATGCTCAAGGCCCTGGACCCCAAGATCGACACACGCCTGATCACCTTTGCCGGTTGCGGCAGCACCCCGGACCACGGTGTCTTCAAATTCGGCGACCGCCCACGCCTCATGGCGGGCCTGCGCGGCCTCACCCCCAACGACGGCACCCCGCTGGCCGCCAGCCTGGAAAAGGCTGCCAGCACCGTGGACGGGCGCACGCGTGACGCCATGATCGTGATGTTTATCGACGGCGAAGACGGCTGCGACCGCGACGCCTGCGCCGTCTCCCGCACAATCGCCAAGAACCAGCCACGGCTGCGGGTCAACGTCGTCAACATCGGCGCAGGCGGCGCCTCACGTTGCATCGCCGAAAACACCGGCGGGCGCACCTATGCCAGCAACAACGCGACCGAGCTGGCCAAGGCGATGAAACTGGCCACCCGAGAGGTGGCCAGCAACGCCGACTGCAAGTAAGCGAACGATCAGCGGAAGCGGTCGACTTCCTGGCGCAGTCCGGCGGCCAGGGTTTCCAGCTCTTTGGCGGTGATGGCCAGGTTCGACACCACTTCGCGCTGTTCGCTGTTGGCCAGGGCAATGCTTTGCAAGTTGCTGCTGAGCACGTTGGCAGTGCTGCTCTGTTCCTGGGTAGCGGTAGTAATGGCGGCAAATTGCTCGCCCGCCGAGCGGCTTTGCTCGTCGATGCGCGCCAGGGCCGAGGCCACGTCGGCGTTGCGCGACAGGCCTTCCTGCATCAGGGCGTTGCCCTGTTCCATGGTGTGGATGGCGTTGCCGGTTTCTTGCTGGATGCTCTGGATCATCGAAGAAATTTCGTCCGTGGCCTGACGGGTGCGCGACGCCAGGTTGCGCACTTCGTCGGCCACCACCGCAAAGCCGCGCCCTTGCTCGCCCGCCCGGGCCGCCTCGATCGCGGCGTTGAGGGCCAGCAGGTTGGTCTGCTCGGCAATCGAGGTGATGACCCCCACGATCCCGCCGATTTCCTGCGAGCGCTGGTCCAGGGTGTTGATCACCGCTGCCGTGCTGTTCAGGGCGCTGGCAATGTGTTCCAGCGAGGACGAGGCGTCTTGCATCGAGTTGCGACCGATCTGCGTCTGGCGCGCGTTGTCCTGGGCCAGGCGCTCGGTGCTGCCCATGTTGTCGGCGATGTTCAGCGAGGTGGCGCTGAACTCTTCCACCGCACCGGCCATGCTGGTGATTTCGCCGGACTGTTGCTCCATGCCTTCATACGCCCCGCCCGACAAACCAGACAACGCCTGGGCGCGGCTGTTGACGTCTTCGGCCGCCTTGCGGATGTGCGACACCATGGTCGACAGCGCCTCACCCATCTGGTTGAAACTGCGCGCCAGTTGGCCGATTTCATCGTGGCTGGACACGTTCAGGCGCGCGCTCAAATCGCCAGCGCCCAAGGATTCGGCCTGGCGTACCAGGTCACCCAGGGGCTGCAATTTGCTGCGCAGCAGCCACACCGCGGCGGCCACGGCCAGCAGCATCGCCAGCAGGCTGCCAACCACCAGGCGCGTGCCCACGGTCCAGGTCACGGCGCGAATCTCGGCTGTGGGCATGCTTGCCACCACCGACCACGGGCCGCCGTCGAACGGCACCGCCAGGCTGTAGACGTCCTGGTTGCCGTCGCTCCAGAAGCGGCCTTTACCCGGCGCTTTCGCCAGGTCCAGCATCACCGCGATCGCCGCATCCGGCGCCTGCACGCCGGCTGGCGGCACCAGCCAGTGCTTTTGCTCGTCGAGCAGCGCCAGCGAGCCGGTCTGGCCGATGCGAAAGCGCTTGAGGTTGTTGAACTGCGCGGCTTGCGCGTCGGTGTAGTCGAAGCCGATAAACAGCACGGCGATGACATTTCCGCTCGCATCGCGTACGGGGCTGTACTGGGTCATGTAGGAACGGTCGAACAACACCGCACGACCGATGTACGCCTGACCGGCGAGCACCCGCGCATACGCCGGGCCCTGGCGGTCGAGCACGGTGCCAATGGCGCGGTTGCCGTCCTGCTTGGTCAGGGAGGTGCTGACGCGGATAAAGTCATCGCCGCTGCGCACGAACACCGTGGCCACGCCGCCGGACATCTGCTTGAACTCGTCGACGTCGGCAAAGTTGTTGTTGAGCAACTCGGTGCCCAAATACAGGCTGGGGGTTTGCACACCGGCCACCGTCACCGGCTGGTCGGCGCGCACGCTCAGGCCTACGCCGAAGCGTTTTTCGAACAGCCCGCTCAAGCGCCGGGTACTCTCGCGCAGGGTGCTGTGAAAGGTGTTGAGCTGGTCGGCCAGCAAGCGGGCTTCGCTGGCCAGGTGTTCTTCGCGGATATCCAGGTTGGCGGCATCCAGCGTGCGCAGGGCAAACACGGTGCTGCCGCTGATGACCACGACCAGTATGAGGGCCAGGGCCAGGCCCAGTTGAGAGGCGATCCGAGCGCGAGGTTGAGACATGACAGCTCCTGGCCGAGGCCAGGATCATCCTGATCTCATAGCGCAGCTCGGCAAATTATCTAAAGGGGGCACGTTGAGCCGCTAAACGGGGGGGTTGTCGGCTCTGACACAATTACTTCGGCGGGCCGGGTCAATACTTGAGCGCTTCACCCGGATATCGCACACACGGCGGCCCGCAGGCTTAACCCAGCCGCTCGACCACGGGCAATTGCATGGCCTGCACCTCACCCTGCAGAAAGTCCGCCAGCCTGCGCAGGCGCTCACCGCCGGGCCGGGTTTTGGGCCACACCAGGTAGTAGTTCTCGCCACTGGCCACGGCGGTGGGCCAGGGCAGGCTCAAGCGCCCTTGGGCCACGTCTTCGGCCACCATCAACAGGTCGCCCATGGACACGCCGTAGCCCCGGGCCGCGGCGATCATGCCCAGCTCCAGTGTGTCGAACACCTGGCCGCCCTTGAGCGACACTTGCGGCGAAAGGCCCATGCGTTCGAGCCAGTAGCGCCAGTCGCGCCGGTCGGGCGTGGGGTGCAGCAGCTCGGCACTGGCCAGCCGGGCCGCGTCCCACGGGCCGTCGTCAAGCAGGTTGGGCGCGCCCACCGGGATGAGCAGTTCGGGGAACAGGTAGCTGGCCTCCCAGTCCGGCGGGAAGTGGCCGTGGCTCAGCAGCACGGCGCAGTCGAACGGCTCCTGGTTGAAGTCCACTTGGTCCACGCTCATCCAGGCGCTGGTCAGTTGCACTTCATTGCCCGGCTGCAAGTGGCGGAACCGGCTCAGCCGCGCCAGCAGCCAGCGCATGGTCAGGGTCGAGGGTGCCTTCATGCGCAAAATGTCGTCGTCGCGGCTCAAGGTCTGGCAGGCACGCTCCAGGGCCGCAAACGCCTCGCGCACGCCGGGCAGCAACAGGCGCGCGGCCTCGGTGAGTTGCAGGGTGCGGCCACTGCGCTGAAACAAACGACAGGCAAAATGCTCTTCCAGGGTACGAATGTGCCGGCTCACCGCGCTTTGGGTGATGGACAACTCTTCTGCCGCCCGGGTGAAGGAGTGATGCCGGGACGCGGCTTCAAACGCCCGCAAGGCGTAAAGCGGAGGAAGACGACGAGGCATAGGGAAAGCTCCGACAGCGCAGTGGGCAAACCCTAACAGAATCGGTCACGCATGAGTTTTAATCATGCGAATGATCGTATTTTTCCCTTTGTGCAAAGCGCCAAGAGCGCCGAGAATCGACCCTTCCCCCCTCCCGTGACTTTTTTGAGACTGATGATCATGCAGCATCCGGCGCGTACCGAACTCTGGGCCATTCTGCGGCTGTCAGGGCCGTTGATTGCCTCACAGTTGGCCCACATGCTGATGGTGCTGACTGACACCATCATGATGGCCCGCCTGAGCCCCGAAGCCCTGGCCGGTGGCACGCTGGGCGCGGCGAGCTACACGTTCGTGTCGATTTTCTGCATCGGCGTGATCGCTTCGGTGGGCACCCTGGTGTCCATTCGCCAGGGCGCCGGCGACATCGAAGGCGCCACCCGCCTGACCCAGGCTGGGCTCTGGCTGGCGTGGCTGCTGGCGCTGGTGGGCGGCCTGTTTCTGTGGAACCTCAAACCCTTGCTGCTGCTGTTCGGCCAGACCCCGTCCAACGTGGCGTTCGCCGTGCAATTTCTGTCGATCTTGCCGTTCGCGCTGCCGGGCTACCTGTCATTCATGGCCCTGCGCGGGTTCACCAGTGCCATCGGCAAGGCCACGCCGGTGGTGGTGATTGCCACGGGCGGCACGGTGCTCAACTACGTACTCAACGATGCGTTGATCAAAGGCGCGTTCGGCCTGCCCCAGCTGGGCCTGACCGGTATCGGGCTGGTCACGGCCATCGTCGCCACCGGCATGGCATTGAGCATGATGTGGTACATCCGCCAAAGCCGCGCCTATGACGCCTACCCGCTGCGCAAAGGCCTGGCGCGGCTGAACCTTCAGTACCTGCGTGAGCTGTGGCGGTTGGGCCTGCCGATTGGCGGCACTTATGCGGTGGAGCTCGGGCTGTTTTACTTTGCAGCGCTGTGTGTCGGCACCTTGGGCACCACAAAACTGGCGTCGCACCAGGTGGCGTTGCAGATTGTGTCGGTGGCGTTCATGGTGCCCGCGGGCCTGTCGTATGCCGTCACCATGCGCATCGGCCAGCACTACGGGGCCGGGCAACTGCTGTCGGCGCGCCTGGCCGGGCGGGTCGGCATCGGCTTTGGCGCCGCGATCATGCTTGTCTTTGCGCTGGCGCTGCTGCTGTTCTCTCGCCAGTTTGTGGGCCTGTTGATAGACGTCAACAACCCGGCCTTTGTCGACGTGGTCACCCTGGCGGTCAGCCTGCTGGCGGTCGCGGCGTGGTTTGAATTGTTCGACGGCGTGCAGACCATCGCCATGGGTTGCATCCGCGGCCTGCAGGACGCCAAGACCACGTTCCTGGTGGGGTTGGTCTGTTACTGGCTGATCGGGGCGCCAGCGGCATGGCTGATGGCATTCACCCTGGGGTGGGGCACGACCGGGGTGTGGTGGGGCCTGGCGTTGGGATTGGCGTGTGCGGCGGTGAGCCTGACGTGGGCGTTCGAGGCGAAGATGAAACGCATGATTGGCCGCCAGGCCCGCGCCGCCCAGCCTGTGGGCGGCCAGGCGGCGGAGTTAAATAACCTCACCCAATGAGGTGCGCTGGCCGGCGCCGAAGGTCAGGTACTCCACCAGCTCCGGCAACGGCAGCGGCTTGCTGATCAAGTAACCCTGGGCCTGGTCGCACCCGAACAGGCGCAACAGCGCCAGTTGCTCGGGGGTTTCCACGCCTTCGGCCACCACTTCCAGGTTGAGGTTGTGGGCCAGGTTGATCATGGCGTGCACCAGCTTGCGGTTTTCTTCGCGCTCTTCCATGCCGCCGACAAAGCTCTTGTCGATCTTGAGCAAGGCAATCGGCAGGCTGTTGAGGTGCACGAACGAGGAAAAGCCGGTGCCGAAGTCGTCCAGGGAAAACCGCACGCCCAGGCGGCCCAGGGCGTCCATGGTCTGCTGGACCAGGTCGCTGCGGCGCATCACGGCGGTTTCCGTCAGTTCAAATTCCAGCCACTGCGCTTCCACGCCGCGCTCGGCAATCAAGCGGCTCAGAGTGCTGAGCAACTGGCTGTCCTGGAACTGGCGGAACGACAAATTGACAGCCATGTGCAACGGCGCAATAGCGCGCTCGCGCAACGCTTGCATGTCCCGCAGCGCCCGGGAAATCACCCAGTAGCCCAACGGCACGATCAGCCCGCTCTGCTCGGCCAGCGGCACGAATTCGCTGGGCGGCAACAGGCCCCGCTCGGCGTGACGCCAGCGCACCAGGGCTTCCAGGCCCACGATATGCCCGCCGTTCAGGTCCAGGCGCGGCTGGTAGTGCAGCTCCAGTTCATCACGACGCAAGGCGCGGCGCAGTTCGCTTTCAAGGTCGGCAAGGCTGCGGGCGTTGCGGTTGATGCGCTCGTTGAAGATGTGAAAGGTGCAGCCCTGCGTGCTCTTGGCCTGCTGCATGGCGATGTGCGCGTGCCACATGAGCGGGTCGGCGCCCGCCTTGGCCCGGGCATGGGCCACGCCCAGGCTGCAACCGATCAGCAGGCTTTCGCCGTCGATCCAGTACGGTTCGGACAACGCCTCGACAATGCGCTCGGCCATCCATTCGGCGCGCTGCGGGGCGCGGCGGGTGTCGATCAGCAGGGCGAATTCGTCGCTGCCCAGGCGCGCCAGTTGGTCCCCGGCCTCCAGCTGGCTTTTGAGCCGCGAGACGACTTGCAGGATCAGCCGGTCGCCAGCCTGATGGCCGAGGGCGTCGTTGGCGTGGCGAAAGTTGTCGAGGTCCAGGTGGCCGAGGGCAATGCCACGGCCCTCGTTTTCGGCCAGGCGGGCGGTGAGCAGCGTCTGGAACCCCTGGCGGTTGGCAATGCCGGTGAGCGGGTCTTGTTCGGCCAGGCGTTGCAGGGTGTTTTCCAGCACGCCGCGCTCGCGCACATGGCGCAGGCAGCGGCGCAATGTATCCCAATCCAAGGCATCGAGGACCAGCCAGTCGCTGACGCCCAACGGGGCGGTGGCCGGTTCCTGGTCCAGCAGCAACACGGTGGACAGGCGGCAACGGCCGGGAACGGGCTGAAGACCGGGGGTGGTCAACAACACGGCGCTTTGATCATCGTTGAACAGGGTACTCACCGCGTCCCAGTCCGGCGCGCTGATCAGCACAGCCTTGTCGCCCATCGGCGCCAGGCACTCGCGCAATAACGCCGCCCAGGCTGGCGTCTCGGCCAACAGCAGCAAACGCAAGGGTTCGAAAGGCGTAGACAAGCTAGCTCCCTAGACTCTGCAAAAGGTCGTGGCGCCGGGCGGTGTGAGGCGCACCCGGAGAATGATAGGGGTTATCAATGGCATATTGTGCGGCCATGCACCGAACAATAGCTTTAAAAAAACCCGCACATCCTGCGGCAAAGTAACAAAACCGGCAAATTTAGATCGAGTGGTACGTCACACCGTCGTACGGAGGCGGCAGAATCTTGCCAGCCTGTTAAAATGCCCGCCCTTTTGAATAACGACTCCCGAATTTTCGTATGTCCCGACTCAATCCCCGGCAGCAAGAAGCCGTGAACTACGTCGGCGGCCCTCTATTGGTGCTCGCCGGTGCCGGCTCCGGCAAGACCAGTGTGATCACCCGCAAGATCGCGCACCTGATCCAGCACTGCGGCATCCGTGCCCAGTACATCGTCGCCATGACCTTTACCAACAAGGCGGCGCGGGAAATGAAAGAGCGCGTCGGCACCCTGCTGCGCGCCGGTGAAGGCCGTGGCCTCACGGTGTGCACCTTTCACAACCTGGGCCTGAACATCATCCGCAAGGAGCATGCGCGGCTGGGCTACAAGCCCGGTTTCTCGATCTTCGATGAAACCGACGTGAAAGCCCTGATGACCGACATCATGCAAAAGGAGTACGCGGGCGACGACGGCGTGGACGAGATCAAGAACATGATCGGCGCCTGGAAAAACGACCTGATCCTGCCCGCCCAGGCCCTGGAAAACGCGCGCAACCCCAAGGAGCAGACCGCCGCCATCGTCTACACCCACTACCAGCGCACGCTCAAGGCGTTTAACGCGGTGGACTTCGACGACCTGATCCTGCAGCCCGTGAAGCTGTTCGAGGAACACGCCGACGTGCTCGAAAAGTGGCAGAACAAGGTGCGCTACCTGCTGGTGGACGAATACCAGGACACCAACGCCAGCCAGTATTTGCTGGTGAAAATGCTCATCGGCAAGCGCAACCAGTTCACCGTGGTGGGCGACGACGACCAGTCGATCTACGCCTGGCGCGGCGCCCGCCCGGAAAACCTGATGCTGCTCAAGGACGACTACCCGTCGTTGAAAGTGGTGATGCTGGAGCAGAACTACCGCTCCACCAGCCGTATCCTGCGCTGCGCCAACGTGCTCATTTCCAACAACCCCCACGAGTTCGAAAAACAGCTGTGGAGCGAGATGGGCCATGGCGACGAGATCCGCGTGATCCGCTGTCGCAACGAAGACGCCGAAGCCGAGCGCGTGGCCATGGAAATCCTCAGCCTGCACTTGCGCACCGACCGGCCCTACAGCGACTTTGCGATCCTGTACCGCGGCAACTACCAGGCCAAGCTGATCGAGCTGAAATTGCAGCACCACCAGGTGCCGTATCGCCTGTCGGGCGGCAACAGCTTTTTCGGGCGCCAGGAAGTCAAGGACCTGATGGCCTACTTCCGCCTGATCGTGAACCCGGACGACGACAACGCCTTCTTGCGCGTGATCAACGTGCCGCGCCGGGAAATCGGCTCCACCACCCTGGAAAAGCTCGGCAACTACGCCACCGAACGCAAGATCTCGATGTACGCCGCCACCGACGAAATCGGCCTGGGCGAACACCTGGACAGCCGCTTCACCGACCGCCTGGCGCGTTTCAAGCGCTTTATGGACAAGGTGCGCGAGCAGTGCGCCGGTGAAGACCCAATCAGCGCCCTGCGCAGCATGGTCATGGACATCGACTATGAAAACTGGCTGCGCACCAACAGTTCCAGCGACAAGGCCGCCGATTACCGCATGAGCAACGTGTGGTTCTTGATCGAGGCCTTGAAGAACACCCTGGAAAAAGACGAAGACGGCGAAATGACCGTCGAGGATGCGATCGGCAAGCTGGTGCTGCGCGACATGCTCGAACGCCAGCAAGAGGAAGAAGACGGCGCCGAAGGCGTGCAGATGATGACCTTGCACGCGTCCAAGGGCCTGGAATTTCCCTACGTGTTCATCATGGGCATGGAAGAAGAAATCCTGCCGCACCGTTCCAGCATCGAAGCCGACACCATCGAGGAAGAACGGCGCCTGGCCTACGTGGGCATTACCCGCGCGCGTCAGACCCTGGCCTTCACCTTTGCCGCCAAGCGCAAGCAATACGGCGAGATCATCGATTGTGCCCCCAGCAGGTTCCTCGACGAACTGCCGCCGGACGACCTGGCCTGGGAAGGCAATGACGACACCCCGACCGAAGTGAAAGCCGTGCGCGGCAACACCGCTTTGGCCGATATACGCGCGATGTTAAAACGCTAGAATCGACGACTTTTTAATCTACTTTCGGCGCCAACGGCGCCATTTGAGGAAGCTTTCGTGGAAGCACTGCATAAGAAAATTCGCGAAGAAGGCATCGTGCTTTCCGATCAGGTACTCAAGGTCGACGCGTTTTTGAACCACCAGATCGACCCGGCCTTGATGAAGCTGATTGGCGACGAATTTGCCGCGCTGTTCAAGGATTCGGGCGTCACCAAGATCGTCACCATCGAAGCCTCGGGCATTGCACCGGCGATCATGACGGGCCTGAACCTGGGCGTGCCGGTGATTTTTGCACGCAAGCAGCAATCGCTGACCCTGACCGAAAACCTGTTGTCGGCCACCGTGTATTCCTTCACCAAGAAGGTCGAAAGCACCGTTGCGATTTCCCCGCGCCACCTGACCAGCAGCGACCGCGTGCTGGTGATCGATGACTTCCTGGCCAACGGCAAGGCTTCCCAGGCGCTGATTTCGATCATCAAGCAGGCGGGCGCGACCGTCGCGGGCCTGGGCATTGTGATCGAAAAATCGTTCCAGGGCGGCCGTGCGGAGCTGGACGCTCAAGGCTATCGCGTGGAATCGCTGGCCCGGGTCAAATCCCTGGCCGATGGCGTAGTGACCTTCATCGACTAATAGGCACGGGCGGGTTTGCGCCTTGCACAAATGCGATGGCTGCGAGGCCATCGCAAGCACGGGGCCGCGTCAGTGAGCGGTGGCCTGCAGGCCCGCGAGCAGCAGGCGCTGGTACAGGTCTTGTTTTAAACCGTCGGGCGTGTCCAGCCGCATCCGCTGCAGGTGCGCGGCAAACGCCTCAGGCTCAGGGGCATCGAGCGCCGCCTTGCCCAGTTCCAGTATCTCCGTGAGCTTGAATTTGCTCTTGAGCCAGTTCAACGCACGCAACAGATCCCGCTCTTCGTCACTGAAGTCACAGCCCAGCGGGTACTCCGGGAACAGCCGTGCATGCCGCGCCTGAATCGCCAGCAGCCGCTCGGGGGTGTTGTCGGTAAAGCGGGGGGCCAGCGCAAACCCCTCGGGCAGCTTGCCGGCCTTTTGCGCCGCCTTGATCAATTCGTCCTGAAAGCGCGAGTCGGTGATGTTCAGCAGCGCCTCGATCACCTTGGCATCGGTTTGCCCGCGCAGGTCGGCGATGCCGTATTCGGTGATGACGATGTCCCGCAGGTGGCGGGGGATGGTGCAGTGGCCGTACTCCCAGACGATATTGGAGCTGACCTCACCGCCCGACTCACGCCAGCTGCGCAGGATCAGAATCGAACGCGCGCCTTCCAGCGCATGGCCCTGGGCGACGAAGTTGTATTGCCCGCCCACGCCGCTGAGCACGCGGCCGTCTTCCAACTGATCGGCCACGCCTGCGCCGAGCAGGGTCACGGTAAAGGTGCTGTTGATAAACCGCGCATCCCGGCGTTGCAGGCGCTTGAGCGGTTCCTGGCCGTACAGCTCGTTGATGTAGCTGATGCGGGTCATGTTGAATTCCCGCCGTTTGCTGTGGGGCAAGTCCTGAAGGCGCTGGTAAAAACTGCGCGGGCCCAGGAAGAAGCCGCCGTGGATCGAGATCCCGTCCGGCTGCGCGGCCTCATCCAGGGTGCCCGCATTGGCCTGTTCCTGCGTGGCCACGTCCGGGTAGACCTTGCGCCGGATAATCCCCGCGTCGGCCAGCACCAGCAGGCCGTTGACGAACATTTCGCTGCAGCCATACAGGCCTTGGGCAAACGACGCGACCCCGCCTTCATGGCTGATCAGCGGCGCCCATTGGTACACGTCCAGATCGGTGAGCAGCAGGCGATACGCTTCGTTGTCGGCCTGGCGCGCCAGCAGGGCGGCGGTGAGCGCGTCACCCATGGAGCCGATGCCGATCTGCAAGGTGCCGCCGTCACGCACCAGGGTGCTGGCGTGCAACCCAATGAAATGGTCCTGGAACCCCACCGGCATGTTGGGTGTGGAAAACAGCGTGGTGCTGTCCTTGGCGTCGATCAGCAGGTCGAAGGCGTCCATGCCCAGCTCGGCGTCGCCGGGCATGTAGGGCAAGTCGTTGTGGACCTGGCCCACGACCAGGATCGTTTCCCCCGCCTCGCGGCGCTTGGCGATCATGGGCAGCAGGTCCAGGGTGATGTCGGGGTTGCAGCTCAGGCTCAGGCGGTCGGGGTGTTCGCTGCTGCTGGCCACCAATTGCGCCACCAGGTTCAGGCCTGCCGCGTTGATGTCACGGGCGGCGTGGCTGTAATTGCTGCTCACGTAATCGTGCTGGGCGGGCGCACTGTGCAGCAGGCTGCCGGGCTGCATGAAAAACTGCTGCACGCGGATATTGGCGGGCAGGCTGTCTTTGTGCAGGTCGGCCAGACAGTCGAGCTCTGGGTAATCCCCAAAAACCCGCGCAATGAACGGTTCGAGAAAGCGCTTCTGCAAGCCATCGCCCAACGGGGGCCGGCCCAGGGTCAGCGCCGTGTAAATCGTCAGCGCCCGGTCTGGCAGCTTGGCGATGCGCCGGTACAGCGCGTTGACGAACAGGTTGGGCTTGCCCAGGCCCAGCGGCAGGCCCATGTGAATATGCGCTGGCAGCCGTGCCAGTATGTCGTCGACCGCTTGCTCGATTGAACACAACTGCACCATCCGACTTCTCCCGAACGTTCCATGAATGGGGGTTGGACCGAGCTTGCCGGGTGTTTGCTGCAAAGAACAGCCCGCAATGAAAAACCCCAGGTACAAAAAAGCCGCTGGGCAGCGGCTTTTGGGCAGAGGTCGGTTTACTTGAGGCCCGACATCTTCTCGATCGCACCCTTGAGCTCGTCATCCGAGCAATCGGCGCAGGTGCCTTTGGGCGGCATGGCGTTCAGGCCGGTGATGGCCTTGGCCAGCAGGCCGTCGAGGCCGCCCTGGTGGTCGGCGCGGTCTTTCCAGGCGGCGGTGTCGCCGATTTTCGGCGCGCCCAGCAGGCCGGTGCCGTGGCAGGCGTTGCAGTGTTTGGCGATGATGTCGTCCGGCGTTTTAGCGCCGCCGCCACCTGCGGCCACGGCCACGTCCATGCCCTTGCATTCTTGCCCTTGAACGCAGACCTGGCCCACAGGCTCCAGGCGCTTGGCGATGTCGTCGTTGGTCGCCGCTTGAGCGCTCACGGCCCACAGGGCCAGTACGGTTGCTGGTGCAGCCAGCATTTTCATAATTAGGTTCACGCGTTCACCCTCAATGGTGGCTATTCACGCTTGCGGCCACGGTTTCGCAAGCGGCGAAAGTATAGCGGGTAGCCCGCCGCGCTGAAACAACCCTATTAACCAAAGGGGCATTCACCACGGCGTTTCCTTCATCGGGTTCCTCTGCCGGGCAGGCAGGGCGCCTCTGTTCTTAAAAGTTCGCGGGTGTGGCTGCGCTGATCAGTCGCGCCGGCACGTCGAACGGGTTGCGAAAACGATGGGGCTTGGTGCTTTCAAAGTAGTAGCTATCGCCCGCTTCGAGCACAAAAGTTTCAAGCCCTACCACCAGTTCCAGGCGCCCTTCCACCAGAATCCCGGTTTCTTCGCCCTCGTGGGTGAGCATCTCTTCGCCCGTGTCGGCGCCCGGTGGGTAGATCTCGTTGAGAAACGCGATGGCCCGGCTGGGGTGCGCCCGACCCACCAGTTTCATGGTGACGGCGCCGTCGGAGATGTCGATCAGCTCATTGGCTTTATAGACGATCTGGGTCGGTTTTTCCTGGAGGATCTCCTCGGAAAAGAACTCGACCATGGACATGGGAATGCCGCCCAGCACCTTGCGCAAGGAGCTGATCGAGGGGCTGACACTGTTTTTTTCGATCATCGAAATGGTGCTGTTGGTGACGCCCGCGCGCTTGGCAAGCTCACGCTGGGAAAGACCTTTCAGTTTACGGATGGATTGCAGTCGTTCGCCGACGTCCAATGCGGGAGCCTCCCAGGATTCAGGTCGTGATGAAATTGAGCGTTATCATGGCGACAGCGTTCAGTATTTACAACACTTGGACCTAAATCACGGACGGCGCCATTCGTGCGTAGTGGCTAAAAGCCGGAATAGAGCCTTGGCACCCGGCGCAAATTGCAGAAGAGCTGGTAGGGAATGGTGTCGGCCGCCGCGGCCACGTCGCTGGCCAGGATGTGTTTGCCCCACAACTCGACCGTGGCGCCCAGCCCGGCCTGCGGGATATCGGTGAGGTCGACGCACAGCATGTCCATCGACACACGCCCCAACAGTTGGCTGCGCTGGCCCGCCACCTGCACCGGCGTGCCGGTGGGCGCGTGGCGCGGGTAGCCGTCGGCGTAGCCCATGGCGACCACGCCGATGCGCATCGGCTTGGGCGTGACGAATTTGGCGCCATACCCCACCGGCTCGCCCGCGGGCAGTTCGCGCACGCAGATGATTTTGGACTCCAGGGTCATCACCGGCTGCAAACGGTCGGCCACGGCCTGGTCTTCGCCAAACGGGGTCGAGCCGTAGAGCATGATGCCCGGGCGCACCCAGTCGCTGGCAACGTTCGGCCAGCCCATCACCGACGGCGAATTACGCAAGCTGACCTCGGCCGAGAGGCCCTGGCGCGCCGCTTCAAACACCGCCACTTGTTCGTCACTGCGCACGCAGTCCAGCTCGTCGGCGCGAGCGAAATGGCTCATCAGGACGATCTTGGCCACCTTGCCGCTGGCCAGCAGGCGCTGGTAGGCCGCGTGGTAATCCTTGGGGTGCAGGCCAACCCGGTGCATGCCCGAATCCAGCTTGAGCCAGACGGTCAGCGGCTTGCTCAGCCGGGCGTGTTCGATGGCATCGAGCTGCCACAGCGAATGCACCACGCACCACAGGTCATGCTCGATGATCAGCGGCAATTCGTCGGCTTCAAAAAAACCTTCCAGCAGCAACACCGGCCCACGGATCCCGGCGGCGCGCAGCTCCAGCGCTTCCTCGATGCAGGCCACGGCAAAACCATCGGCCTGGGCCTGCAACGCCTCGGCCACGCGCACGGCGCCATGGCCGTAGGCGTCGGCCTTGATCACCGCGAGGGCACGGGCCCCCGTGACGTCACGGGCCAGTTGGTAGTTATGGCGCAGGGCCTGGAGGTCGATCAGGGCACGGGCAGGACGCATGGCAGCAGGCTTCTAGGCAGCATGGAGAAGAAAAACCGCTGCCGACGAACACCGTCGGCAGCGGGAGAGGAGAGGTTTAAGGCAGCGCGGCCACCACCGACAGCTCGACCAGGATCTGCGGCTCGCAGAGCTTGGCCTCGACGGTGGCACGGGCCGGGGCTACGCCTTTTGGCAGCCACTTGTCCCACACCGCGTTCATGCCGGCAAAGTGCGCGTCGATGTCTTTGAGGTAGATGGTCACCGACAGCAATTTGCTCTTGTCGGTGCCCGCCAGGTCCAGCAAACGCTCGATGTTGGCGAGGGTTTCGCGGGTTTGCTGCTCAATTCCGGCACTCATGTCGTCGCCGACTTGCCCCGCCAGGTACACGGTGGCGTTGTGAACAACGATCTGGCTCATGCGCTCATGAGTGAGCTGGCGCTGAATGGACATGTTTCGCAGACTCCTGGTGGTTGCCATAACGGGAAATATCGAGGCCTTCGGCGCTGATCTGCGGTTTTTTCTTGGCCATCAGGTCGGCGAGGAAACGACCGGAACCACAGGCCATGGTCCATCCGAGGGTGCCGTGGCCGGTGTTCAGGAACAGGTTTTTGTAGGACGTGGCGCCGACAATCGGCGTGCCGTCCGGGGTCGCCGGGCGCAGGCCGGTCCAGAAACTGGCCTGGCTCAAATCGCCGCCCTGAGGATAAAGGTCGTTGACGACCATCTCCAGGGTTTCGCGCCGTGGTTGTTTGAGCGACAGGTCAAAACCGGATATTTCAGCCATGCCGCCCACCCGGATACGGTTGTCGAACCGGGTGATCGCGATCTTGTAGGTTTCGTCGAGAATGGTCGACGTCGGCGCCATCGCCCCGTTGGTGATCGGGATGGTCATCGAGTAGCCCTTGAGCGGGTACACCGGCGCCTTGATCCCCAACGGCTTGAGCATTTGCGGCGAGTAACTGCCCAGGGCCAGCACGTAGCGGTCGGCGGTTTCCAGCTGGCCGTCGATCCACACACCGTTGATACGGTCACCGGCATGGTCCAGGCGCTGGATGTTTTGCTCGAAGCGAAACTCCACGCCCAGCGCCTTGCACATCTCGGCCAGGCGGGTGGTGAACATCTGGCAGTCGCCGGTCTGGTCGTTGGGCAAGCGCAGGGCACCGGCGAGGATGTCGGTGACGCTGGCCAGCGCGGGCTCGACGCGGGCGATGCCAGCGCGGTCGAGCACTTCAAACGGCACGCCGGTTTCCTTGAGCACGGCGATGTCTTTGGCCGCGCCGTCCAGTTGGGCCTGGGTGCGGAACAGCTGCGTAGTACCCAGGCTTCGGCCTTCGTAGGCAATACCGGTTTCGGCCCGCAGCTCGTCCATGCAGTCGCGGCTGTACTCGGACAAGCGCACCATGCGCTCCTTGTTCACCGCATAACGGCTGGCCGTGCAGTTGCGCAGCATCTGCGCCATCCACAGGTATTGATCAATATCGGCAGTGGCCTTGATGGCCAGCGGAGCGTGGCGTTCCATCAGCCATTTGACCGCCTTGAACGGCACGCCCGGCGCAGCCCAGGGCGAGGCATAGCCCGGCGAGATCTGCCCGGCGTTGGCAAAACTGGTCTCCATGGCCACGGCCGGTTGGCGGTCCACCACCACCACTTCAAAGCCGGCCCGTGCCAAATAGTAGGCACTCGTCACGCCAATGACGCCGCTACCCAAGACCAGAACGCGCATTTTTATATCCTCATTGCCGCAAGGGCCGCTGACGTTTGTTGTTCAGAGCAAAGTTGTGGGCAGTATAAAAAGCAATTGCCAGTGCATTTCACTATATAAGTGCCTATATTTGGCGACAATTCTCGGCAAAAAGCCTTTTTACGGAGGAGCATCCCCTATGCGCACCAACACCCAGACCAAACGGGAACTGGACAAGATAGACCGCAACATTTTGCGCATATTGCAAACCGACGGAAGAATCTCGTTTACCGAACTGGGCGAAAAGGTCGGCCTGTCGACCACGCCCTGCACCGAGCGGGTCCGGCGCCTGGAGCGCGAAGGCATCATCATGGGTTACAACGCCCGCCTCAACCCGCAACACCTCAAGGGCAGCCTGCTGGTGTTTGTCGAGATCAGCCTGGACTACAAGTCTGGCGACACCTTTGAAGAATTCCGACGCGCCGTGCTGAAACTGCCGCATGTGCTGGAGTGCCACCTGGTGTCGGGCGACTTCGATTACCTGGTCAAGGCGCGCATTTCCGAAATGGCCTCATACCGCAAGTTGCTGGGCGACATCCTGCTCAAACTGCCCCATGTGCGCGAGTCCAAGAGCTACATCGTGATGGAAGAAGTGAAGGAAAGCCTGAACCTGCCGATCCCGGACTGAGGCCTGTCAGACCAGGACCTGGCGGGTTGAGGCCATGTACGCGTGAATCTGCTTTTCTACCCGCGGATGGATCAACTCAACCGGGCGCCGATCGTTGGGGCACGGCAGGCTGGGCGTGGTGCCGAACAGCCTGCAAATCAGCGGCCGCTCGTCATACACCGTGCAGCCGTGGGGCCCCAGGCGCACACAGTTCAGCGCCTCCAGGGCGGCCGCTTGCTCGGCAGCGGTCTTGCGCGGCAGGCGCGACATTTCCTCGGTCGAGGTGGTCACAGGCCCACAACAGTCATGGCAGCCCGGCACACAGTCGAACGACGGAATCTGCCGACGCAGGGTGCTGATTTTTTCCCGGTTACAACTCATCAAAACAGATTCCATGGGGCGAACAGCGGCGGATTTTGCCGCAAAACGCCGCGCCGAGACAGCTTCGCCCGCGCGCTGTATCCTGCGTCAAATTTTCCAAACAGGGATGCTCCCCATGACCGCCAGCGCCCGGCACACTGATTCCTACTACGCCGCCAGCAGCGTCCCACAGCCCGATTACAAGGTGCTTACAGGCGAACAGGTGGCGGATGTGTGCGTGGTCGGCGGCGGCTTTTCCGGGTTGAACACCGCGCTGGAATTGGCCGAACGCGGGTTTCGCGTGGTGCTGGTGGAGGCCCGCAAGATCGGGTGGGGCGCCAGCGGGCGCAACGGCGGCCAGCTGATACGCGGCGTCGGTCATGGCCTCGACCAGTTCACCCCGGTGATCGGCGCCGACGGCGTGCGCCAGATGAAACAGATGGGCCTGGAAGCGGTAGAGATCGTGCGCCAGCGCATCGAGCGCTCGCAGATCGCCTGCGACCTGACCTGGGGCTACTGCGACCTGGCCAACAAAGCCCGCGACCTGGACCACCTCGCCGCCGATGCCGACGAACTGCGCAGCCTGGGCTATCGCCACGAAGTGCGCCTGTTGCAGGCCGCCGACATGCCCAGCGTGATCGGTTCCAACCGCTATGTCGGCGGCATGATCGACATGGGCTCGGGCCACCTGCACCCGCTCAACCTGGCCCTGGGTGAAGCCGCCGCCGCGCAACAGCTGGGGGTCCAGTTGTTTGAGCAGTCCGCCGTCACGCGCATCGACTACGGCCCCGAGGTCAAGGTACACACCGCACAGGGCTGCGTGCGCGCCAAGACCCTGGTGCTGGCCTGCAATGCCTACATAAACGGCCTCAACCCGCAGTTGAGCGGGAAAATCCTGCCCGCCGGTAGTTACATCATCGCCACCGAGCCGTTGAGCCCGGCCCAGGCCCATGACCTGCTGCCGCAAAACATGGCCGTGTGCGACCAGCGCGTCACCGTGGACTACTTCCGCCTCTCTGCCGACCGGCGCTTGCTGTTTGGCGGCGCCTGCCATTACTCCGGTCGCGACCCCAAGGACATCGGCGCCTACATGCGCCCCAAGATGCTGCAGGTATTCCCGCAACTGGCCGACGTGAAGATCGACTACCAGTGGGGCGGCATGATCGGCATCGGCGCCAACCGCTTGCCGCAGATCGGCCGCCTGGCCGACCAACCCAACGTCTATTACGCCCAGGCCTACGCGGGCCACGGGCTCAACGCCACGCACCTGGCCGGCAAACTGCTGGGCGAAGCCATCAGCGGTGAACAAAGCGGGCGCTTCGACCTGTTCGCCAAGGTGCCGCACATCACCTTTCCTGGCGGCAAACATTTGCGCTCGCCACTGCTGGCACTGGGGATGCTCTGGCACCGGTTGAAAGAGCTGGCCTGACTCAGCCGCGCCAGAACGGCTTCATGCCTTCACGCAGCGCCTGCTCGGCACTCAGGCCGATGTCGCGCAATTGCTCGGGGGTCATGTCCAGCAGGGCCTTGCGCGTATGGCGACGCAGCCAGAACAGCCTCCAGCGGCTGAGTCCGCACAGCGCATAACGCCCCCTGCCCGGCTCTGCCGTCCGTTCCTGATGGCGTAACCCCCGCCGCACATCGCTCAAACCGTTCATTTTTCTGCCCCTCATTTGCCTGTTGCCATGAGGGTCTAGAATGGTCTGTTGAGCCAAACCATGACAGATTCAACCTTTGTGTATTAAAAGCATACAGACACTGCCCGCTCGCCACTGAATCCTGTATTTTCGCCCGTTCTGTACTGGTAAACCCGGAGCCTGCGCCATGAACCTGTACGTTAACCTCGCCCAATTGCTGGGCGCTCGCATCGAACAAGGCTTTTATCACCCCGGCGACCGGCTGCCGTCAGTACGCGCCTTGAGCGTGGAACACGGGGTGAGCTTGAGCACCGTGCAGCAGGCCTATCGCGTGCTGGAAGACAACGGGCTGGCGATGCCGAAACCGAAGTCCGGGTATTTTGTGCCCGTGAGCCGTGAGTTACCGGCCCTGCCCGCGGTAGGGCGCCCGGCCCAGCGCCCGGTGGAAATTTCCCAGTGGGACCAGGTGCTCGACCTGATTCGCACCGTGCCCAACAAAAACACCCTACAGCTGGGCCGAGGCATGCCGGATGTATTGTCGCCCACCCTGGCGCCCCTGTTGCGCAGCCTGGCCCGGGTAAGTCGGCGCCAGGACCTGCCCGGCCTGTATTACGACACCATCCTTGGCAATGAAGCATTACGCGAACAGATTGCCCGCCTGATGCTCGATTCCGGTTGCCGGTTGACCTCCCAGGAGCTGGTGATCACCACGGGCTGCCATGAGGCGCTGTCGGCCAGCGTGCATGCCATTTGCGAGCCGGGCGATATTGTCGCCGTCGATTCGCCAAGCTTTCACGGCGCCATGCAGACCCTCAAGGGTCTGGGCATGAAAGCCCTGGAAATCCCAACCGACCCCCTCACCGGCATCAGCCTGGAAGCCCTGGAACTGGCCCTGGAACAGTGGCCGATCAAGGTCATCCAGCTGACCCCCAACTGCAATAACCCGCTGGGCTACATCATGCCGGAGTCGCGCAAACGCGCCCTGCTGACCCTGGCCCAGCGGTTTGACGTGGCGATCATCGAAGACGATGTGTACGGCGAATTGGCCTACAGCTACCCGCGCCCCCGCACGATCAAATCCTTCGATGACGACGGACGCGTCCTGCTCTGCAGCTCCTTCTCAAAAACCCTGGCGCCCGGCCTGCGCATCGGCTGGGTAGCGCCGGGGCGTTATCTGGAACGGGTGCTGCACATGAAATACATCAGCACCGGCGCCACCGCGACCCAGCCGCAGATCGCCATCGCCGAGTTTTTAGAAAATGGCCACTTCGAGCCTCATGTGCGGCGCATGCGCAGCCAATACCAACGCAATCGCGACGTGATGATCGATTGGATCACCCGCTATTTCCCGGCGGGCACCCGCGCCAGCCGTCCCCAAGGCAGCTTTATGCTGTGGGTGGAATTGCCGGAGGGGTTCGACACCCTGAAGCTCAACCGGGTGCTGGTCGAGGAAGGTGTACAGATTGCTGTGGGAAGCATCTTTTCTGCGTCCGGCAAGTACAGGAACTGCCTGCGCATGAACTACGCTGCCAAGCCAACGCCACAGATCGAAGAGGCGGTGCGCAAAGTCGGCGCCGCCGCCATCCGTTTGCTGGCCCACGCCATGGACTGACCTTTTACGGGAATTGGCCGTCATATGCCGACCACCGCCCTGATCCGGAAACCCCACCTTTGATGATCCGTCGGCTTTTAGCGTTTTTCCTGCTGGGAATACTGGGCGGCTGCGCCAGCCTGGACCCGCCCCGCACCCCCAGCCAGGCGCTGCCAGCGGCGAGTTCCTCGTTCGGGCGCTCGATCCAGGCCCAGGCGGCGCCGTATCGGGGCCGGTCGGGGTTTCGCCTGCTGCCCAACAGCAGCGAAGCTTTCATGGCCCGCGCCGAGCTGATTCGCAACGCCCAAACGAGCCTCGACCTGCAGTACTACATCGTGCACGACGGCATCAGCACGCGCATGCTGGTGGACGAACTGCTCAAGGCCGCCGACCGTGGCGTGCGTATCCGCATCCTGTTGGACGACACCACCAGCGACGGCCTGGACCAGCTCATCGCCACCCTCGCCGCCCACCCGCAGATCCAGATCCGCCTGTTCAACCCGCTGCACCTGGGCCGCAGCACCGGCGTCACCCGGGCAATGGCGCGGCTGTTCGATCTGTCCCTGCAACACCGGCGCATGCACAACAAGCTGTGGCTGGCGGACAACAGCGTGGCCATTGTGGGCGGGCGCAACCTGGGCGACGAATACTTCGACGCCGAGCCCAACCTGAACTTCACCGACATCGACATGCTCAGCGTGGGACCAGTGGCCGAGCAACTGGGGCACAGCTTCGACCAGTACTGGAACAGCGCCCTGAGCAAACCCATCGGCGACTTCGTGAGCAGCGCCACCCCGGGCGACCTGACCCAGGCCCGGGCACGCCTGGCCGACTCGCTGGCCGAGGCGCGCCAGCAACACCACGCCCTCTATAACCGCCTGCGGGCCTACAAGACCCAGCCGCGCATGGACCTCTGGCGCAGCGAGCTGATCTGGGCCTGGAACCAGGCGTTGTGGGATGCACCGAGCAAAGTACTGGCCAAGGCCGACCCGGACCCCAGGTTGCTGCTCACCACCCAACTGGGCCCGGAACTGCAAGGCGTGCACCATGAGCTGATGATGATCTCGGCGTACTTTGTGCCGGGGCAACCGGGCTTTGTCTACCTCACGGGCCGCGCCGACGCCGGGGTGTCGGTGAGCCTGCTGACCAACTCGCTGGAGGCCACCGACGTCCCGGCGGTGCATGGCGGCTATGCGCCGTATCGCAAGGCGCTGCTGGAACACGGGGTGAAGCTCTACGAGTTGCGTCGCCAGCCGGGCGACAGCGGTGGCAGCGGCCCGCACCTGTTTCGCAAGGGCACGTTCCATGGCTCCGATTCCAGCCTGCACAGCAAAGCGATGATCTTTGACCGGGAAAAGTCGTTTATCGGCTCCTTCAACTTCGACCCACGCTCGGTGCTGTGGAACACCGAAGTCGGGGTGCTGGTGGACAGCCCCGAGTTGGCCGAACACGTGCGCAACCTGGCGCTGGAGGGCATGGCGCCTGCCTTGAGCTATCAACCGGTATTGCAGGATGGCCATGTGGTGTGGGTGACGGAAGACAACGGCCAACTGCACACCCTGACCCGTGAACCCGGCAATTGGTGGCGCAGGTTCAATGCCTGGTTCGCCACCACCGTCGGGCTGGAGCGCCTGCTGTAACTAGGCGGGCTGGGCGGCGCCAAATGCCCCCTGGCGCATCAGCAACAGCACCAGCCCCGCCGCTCCGGCGGCCATCAACAACGGCAACGCCTGCCCGCTGATCCACTGGCTACCGGCCCCCGCCACCAACGGCCCGATCAGGCAACCGATGCCCCACAGTTGCGCCACGTGGGCATTGGCCCGCACCAGCGCATCGTCGCGATAACGCTCGCCAATCAGGATCAGCGACAAGGTAAACAAACCGCCCGCGCTGGCGCCAAACAACACCCACACCGGCCAGATCAAAACGGTGTGCAACACCAACGGGATCGTCAGGCTGGAGGCCAACAGCAGCAGCGCACAGCCAAAAAACAGCGCCCGCCGGGGCAGGTAGTCTGCCAGCGCGCCAATCGGCAACTGCAACAACGCATCCCCCACGACCACCGTGCTGACCATCGCCAAGGCAACCTCGGCAGTAAAGCCCTGTTGCAGGCAATACACCGGCAGCAGCGTCAGAATCATCGCCTCAAAGGCGGCGAACAAGGCCACCGCCCAGGCGATCGCCGGCAAGCCCCGGCAAAAGCGCCACAGGTCGCCAAAGGTGACACTGAATGATTCGGCAGAAGGTGCGCCGCTGCGGCCCAACAGCAACAGCGGCGAGACGATCAACAGGCCCACGCCCACCCAGAAACCCGCATCGTTATCGGTGCCCAGCGCGCCCAACAACAGCGGCCCAGACAGCTGGCTCAACGCGTAGCTGCAGCCATACAAGGCTACCAAGCGGCCGCGCCATTGCTCCACCACCAGTTGGTTGATCCAGCTTTCGCCGAGGATGAACACGATGGTCAGGATCACCCCGATCAGCAGGCGCATGACCAACCACACCGGGTAGCTGGGCAGCACCGCCAGCAAGCCGAGAGAAAGCGCCCCGGCCCACAGGCATAGGCGCATCAGGTTCGCGGTGCCGAATCGCGAGGCCAGGCGGCTGGAAATCTTGGCCCCCAGCAGTACACCAAATGCGGGCATGGCAGCCATCACGCCGATCGCGAAGCTGCCATAGCCCCAGCTTTCCAGGCGCAGCGATACCAGCGGCATGCTGACGCCCAAGGCCAAACCGACGCTCAATACCGAGGCCAGGACGGCGAAGTAAGTCGCCCAACGCATTTCCACGCTCCTGTGGATCATGAAACCGTACAAAACAATGTGGGAGTCGGGCTCACCCGCCAGGCAAGCACCTTGCGGTGTTGCGATCGCGGACAAGCCCGACTCCCACACAAGCTCACTCCTACAGCGGAGCGAGGGTATTGCTTACAACTTGATCCAGGTCGCCTTCAGCTCGGTGTACTTGTCGAAGGCATGCAGCGACTTGTCGCGGCCGTTACCCGACTGCTTGAAACCACCAAACGGCGCGGTCATGTCGCCGCCGTCGTACTGGTTGACCCACACGCTGCCGGCGCGCAAAGCCTTGGCGGTCAGGTGCGCCTTGGAGATATCGGCAGTCCACACCGCCGCGGCCAGGCCGTACTGGGTGTCGTTGGCGATGGCGATGGCTTCTTCAGCGCTGTCAAAGGTGATCACCGACAGTACCGGGCCGAAGATCTCTTCCTGGGCGATTTTCATGGCATTGGTCACGCCGTCGAAAATCGTCGGCTCCACGTAGGTGCCACCGGTTTCCTGCAACGTGCGCTTGCCGCCAGCCACCAGCTTGGCGCCATCGGCATGCCCGGCTTCGATATACGACAGCACCGTGTTCATCTGCTGGGTGTCCACCAGGGCGCCGACGTTGGTGGCCGGGTCCAGCGGGTTGCCCGGCTTCCAGCCCTTGAGGGCCTCGATCACCAGCGGCAGGAAGGTGTCCTTGATCGAACGCTCGACCAGCAGGCGCGAGCCCGCGGTGCACACTTCGCCCTGGTTGAAGGCGATGGCGCTGGCGGCCGATTCAGCGGCGGCTTGCAGGTCCGGGGCATCGGCAAACACGATGTTGGGGCTCTTGCCGCCCGCTTCGAGCCAGACGCGCTTCATGTTCGATTCGCCGGAACGGATCAACAGCTGCTTGGCGATTTTGGTGGAGCCGGTGAACACCAGGGTGTCGACGTCCATGTGCACGGCCAGGGCGTTGCCCACGGTGTGGCCGTAGCCCGGCAGCACGTTGAACACGCCTTTCGGGATACCGGCCTCGACGGCCAGGGCCGCGATGCGGATGGCGGTCAGCGGCGACTTTTCCGACGGCTTGAGAATGATCGAGTTACCGGTCGACAACGCAGGCCCCAGTTTCCAGCAGGCCATCATCAGCGGGAAGTTCCACGGCACGATGGCCCCGACGACGCCCACGGGCTCGCGGGTCACCAGGCCCAATTGGTCATGGGGGGTGGCGGCCACTTCGTCGTAGATCTTGTCGATGGCCTCGCCGCTCCAGCTCAGGGCCTGCGCCGCGCCGGGGACGTCGATGTGGAGGGAGTCGCTGATGGGCTTGCCCATGTCCAGGGTTTCAAGCAGTGCCAGCTCTTCGGCGTTGGTCTTGAGCAAGCCTGCGAAACGGATCATCACGGCCTTACGCTTGGCCGGCGCGAGGCGCGACCACACGCCGGAGTTGAACGTCGCGCGGGCGTTTTCCACGGCGCGCTGGGCGTCGGCGACGTCACAGGCGGCAACAGTGGCCAGCAGGCGGCCATCGACCGGGCTGAGGCATTCAAAGGTGTCGCCAGAAACAGAATCGGTGTATTCGCCGTTGATGTAAGCGCGGCCTTCGATCTTCAGATCCTTGGCGCGTTGTTCCCAATCGGCACGAGTCAGGGTGGTCATGCGAATCTCCTCCTCTTGTTGAATACAAGGGTCGGGCCACTGCCCGGACGCCTTTGAAGAATGCTTGCCTCGCCATCTGCTCGGCTCGAGGCAGCTGCCACCCTAAACCAGCGGCCATGAATGTTTCAATATATTTGACAAACACGCGGCAAACGCCCTTGCGATGTTCATTTTAATAAACATAGACTTTGGACTTTCCAACGGCAGGCCAGACGGGACACGCTTATGAACATTCAGACTATCGTGGATTTCAGCCAGGCCAGGACCGACCCTGACCGCTACCGTCCCGCCGCAGAAAAAATCCTCAAGGGCGATCCCGAGCAAACCGTCTACAACCACTACAACAGCCCGTGCGGCCAGATGAGCGCCGGGGTCTGGGAGGGTGACGTCGGCCAATGGAAGGTCAATTACACCGAGCACGAGTACTGCGAAATCGTGCAGGGTGTTTCTGTGCTGCGCGACGCCGAGGGCAACGCCAAGACCTTGCGCGCCGGTGACCGCTTTGTGATCCCTGCCGGTTTCAGCGGCACTTGGGAAGTGCTGGAAAACTGCCGCAAGATCTACGTGGTGTTCGAGCAGAAAGCCTGATCATTTACGCCACGCAAAAAAAAGCCCGTATCGCGAGATACGGGCTTTTTTACAAGGAAAATCAATTACTTGATTTTGCCTTCTTTGTACATCACGTGCTTACGAACAACCGGATCATATTTCTTGATCTCGATTTTGTCCGGAGTAGTGCGCTTGTTCTTGTCGGTAGTGTAGAAGTGACCAGTACCGGCGCTCGAAATCAAACGAATCAATTCACGCATGATTAGCTCCCTTAGATCTTGCCATCGCGGCGGAGTTCGACCAGAACGACATCAATGCCGCGCTTGTCGATGATACGCATGCCTTTGGCAGATACGCGCAGACGCACAAAACGCTTCTCGGACTCGACCCAGAAGCGGTGATGCTGCAGGTTCGGCAGGAAACGACGACGGGTTTTGTTATTTGCGTGGGAAATGTTATTCCCAGTCACCGGACCCTTACCGGTAACTTGACAGACTCTCGACATGCCTCAGCCCTCTAAAACCACATGCCCAACCCGGCATGGGTTGGCCGCTTAATCTCTCAGTCATTTGGCGCCAGGCGCCGCGTTTCTTTAGGGTCTTACCGGCTACACCTACAAGCGAAGGAACCGGGCCCCTAGAAAAGAGCGCTGCTTTATACCAGAAAGACCCCAGTGCAACAACAACCCGTGTGTTTTTACACGCGTAAATATTGACCAGCAACGCCCGGACCGTTGCAGGCAGGGGCCGCTGTCAACGCCGACCATTCGTCGCACGGGGTGGTTTAAAGCCCGCAAAGGGGCCAGGTCAAATGCCCCGGGGCGCCCTCAAAACAGCCTTGAAGGGCCAGGCACTGTTAAAAATAGGCTAGTCATTTGCGATTTCGCCCACTACGGTAGGACTTTTCCAGACTGCACTTGCAGATGGGCCTTCGACCTGCAAAGGAAAACCCAATATGCGTCTCGCAGCCCTACCGCTATTGCTCGCCCCTCTTTTTATCGCCCCCCTGGCTCAGGCGGCCAGTACGCTGAGTGTCTGCACCGAAGCCAGCCCGGAAGGGTTCGACGTGGTGCAATACAACTCGCTGACCACCACCAACGCCTCGGCGGACGTATTGATGAACCGCCTGGTGGACTTCGATGCCGAGCACGGCAAGCTGGTCCCCAGCCTGGCGGACAGCTGGGAGGTGTCGCCGGACGGGCTGACCTACACCTTCAAGCTGCACCCAGGCGTGAAATTTCACCGCACGGACTATTTCACCCCAAGCCGCACGCTGACGGCCGAAGACGTACGCCTAAGCTTCGAGCGCATGCTCGACCCGGCCAACCCGTGGCACAAAATCGCCCAAAGCGGCTTCCCACACGCGCAATCGCTGCAGTTGCCTGCACTGATCAAGAAGATCGACGCCCTGGACCCGCTCACCGTGCGCTTCACCCTCGATCACGCCGATTCGACCTTCCTGGCCGCGCTGAGCATGGGTTTTGCCTCGATCTATTCGGCCGAATATGCCGACAAACTGCTCAAGGCCGGCACGCCCGAACTGCTCAACAGCCAGCCCATCGGGACCGGCCCGTTCATTTTCGGGCGGTTTCAGAAAGACGCGTCGATTCGCTACAAAGCCAACCCGGACTATTTCGCTGGCAAACCGGCGGTGGATAACCTGATCTTCGCCATCACCCCGGACGCCAACGTGCGCTTGCAGCGCCTGCGCCGGGACGAATGCCAGATCGCCCTGTCGCCCAAACCGCTGGATGTAACCGCCGCCCAGGCGGACGCCAGCCTCAAGGTGGAAAAAACCGCCGCCTTCATGACCGCCTTTGTGGCGATCAACAGCCAGCACCCACCACTGGACAAGCCGGAAGTGCGCCAGGCGATCAACCTGGCCTTTGATAAAGCCAGTTACCTGAAAGCCGTCTTCGAGGGCACCGCCGAGGCGGCCAACGGTGTTTACCCGCCCAACACCTGGAGTTATGCCAGCGAGTTGCCGGGTTATCCACAGGACATCGCCAAAGCCAAAGCGCTGCTGGAACGCGCAGGGCTCAAGGACGGTTTCAAGACCACCCTCTGGACCCGGCCTTCGGGCAGCCTGCTCAACCCCAACCCCAGCCTGGGCGCACAATTGCTGCAAGCGGACCTCGCCAAGATCGGCATTCAAGCGGACATTCGCGTGATCGAATGGGGCGAGCTGATCCGCCGCGCCAAGGCGGGCGAGCATGACCTGCTGTTCATGGGCTGGGCGGGCGACAACGGTGACCCAGACAACTTCCTCACCCCGCAATTCTCTTGCGCGGCCGTGAAATCCGGCACCAACTTCGCCCGTTACTGCGACCCGGCACTGGACAAACTGATCAGCGCTGGCAAAACCACCAGCGAACAAGGTGTGCGCAGCAAGCTGTATCAACAGGCCCAGGCCCAGATCCAGCAACAGGCGCTCTGGCTGCCCCTGGCCCACCCCACAGCGTTTGCCTTGACCCGCAAAAATGTGGACGGGTATCAGGTGAGCCCGTTCGGTCGCCAGGATTTTTCCAAGGTGAGCATCAAGCCGTAAACCCTGTGAAGCGCCCGCTTGAGCCTGGCCACTGCGCCCGCTACATCCAGCCGTACTCGGACATCGACAGCGGGTCGCCGTCGCCCACGATGATGTGGTCCAGCACCCGCACATCCACCAGGGTCAGGGCCTTTTGCAGGTCCCGGGTCATTTTTCGGTCGGTCTGGCTGGGTTGCGGGTTACCGGAAGGGTGGTTGTGGCACAGGATCAGCGCGGCGGCGTTGTAGTCCAGGGCGCGCTTGACCACCTGCCGAGGGTAGACGGTGGCACGGTCGATGGTGCCCTGGAACAGCTTTTCAAAGCCCAATACCCGGTGCTGGGAGTCCAGAAACAGGCAACCGAAGACCTCATGGGGCTCATGGCGCAACAGCGCCTTGAGGTAATCGCGCACTGCGATCGGGCTTTCCAGCGCCGAATCGTTGCGCACGCATTCGGCCAGGTGGCGCCGGGCCATTTCCAGTACCGCCTGTAACTGGGCAAACTTGGCCGGGCCCAGGCCCAGGTGTCGGTTGAACACCGGTTGCTGGGCCTCCATCAACGCCCGCAGGCTGCCAAACTGCCCCAGCAGGTGACGCGCCAGGTCCACGGCGCTTTTGCCCGACACACCGGTACGCAAGAAAATCGCCAGCAATTCAGCGTCCGACAAGCTCGCCGCACCCTGCTCCAACAGCTTCTCCCGCGGGCGCTCCGCCGCAGGCCAATCACGAATACTCATGGCACCTCCCTGTGCACGCGCCCCCTGTTGCATGGCGGGCGCTGTGGTATCTTAGGCCGCTCTTTTTGCGTGTGATTTTCCCTGGGGAGGGGAGGTCACAACGCCATCACTGAACTGGAAAGGCAAGCCAATGCAGCGTCTGTATCGGAAACGCATCGTGCTCGGCGTCGGCGGCGGGATTGCCGCCTACAAAAGCGCAGAGCTGGTTCGCCGGCTCCTGGATCAGGGCGCCGAAGTCCGCGTGGTCATGACCCGTGGCGGCAGCGAGTTCATCACCCCGCTGACCATGCAGGCCTTGTCCGGCCACCCGGTTCACCTGGACCTGCTCGACCCGGCCGCCGAAGCCGCCATGGGCCACATCGAGCTGGCCAAGTGGGCCGACCTGGTGTTGATCGCCCCGGCCACCGCCGACCTGATCGCCCGCCTGGCCCAGGGCATCGCCAATGACCTGCTGACCACCCTGGTGCTGGCCACCGACGCCACCGTCGCCATCGCCCCGGCCATGAATCAGGCCATGTGGCGCGACCCGGCCACCCAGGCCAACACCCAACTGCTACAAAGCCGCGGCATCAAGGTGTTCGGCCCTGCCTCGGGCAGCCAGGCCTGTGGCGACGTGGGCCTGGGCCGCATGCTGGAAACCACCGACCTCGCGCTGTGCGCTGCCGAGTGCTTCCAGCACCTGGCCCTGACCGGCAAACACGTGCTGATTACCGCAGGCCCGACCCAGGAAAACATCGACCCGGTGCGCTACATCACCAACCATAGCTCAGGGAAAATGGGCTTTGCTTTGGCAGAGGCTGCGGTCGAGGCAGGCGCTCGGGTCACGCTGATTACCGGCCCGGTGCATTTGCCGACACCTGACCGCGTCACGCGGATCGACGTCGTCAGCGCCCGCGACATGCTTGCGGCCTGTGAAGCGGCGATTCCCTGCGACCTGTTTATCGCCTCGGCAGCGGTGGCGGACTACCGCCCGGAAGTCATCGCACCGCAAAAGCTCAAGAAAGACCCTACAAGCGGTGACGGCCTGCTCCTGCAAATGGTGCGCAACCCGGACATCCTGGCCACGATCGCCACCCGTCCCGACCGCCCGTTCAGCGTCGGTTTCGCCGCCGAAACCGAACACTTGCTGGACTACGCCGCACGCAAATTGAAAGACAAAAACCTCGACCTGATCGTTGCCAACGATGTCGCCAACCCGAGCATCGGCTTCAACAGCGAGGAAAACGCCTGCAGCGTGATTGACCGCGACCTGCACGCCACCCTTTTCGCCCAGACCAGCAAGGGCAAGATTGCCCGCCAACTGATCTCTTTTATCGCCCAACGGCTGAACCAGGTTTAATTCACATGCACGCTTTGCAAGCCAAGATCCTAGACCCGCGCCTGGGCCAGGAATTTCCACTGCCCGCCTACGCCACCCCAGGCTCCGCCGGCCTCGACCTGCGCGCCATGCTCAAGCAAGACACGCTGCTTGAGCCGGGCCAGACCGTCCTGATCCCCACTGGGCTGTCGATTTACGTGGGCGACCCGGGCCTGGCGGCGCTGATCCTGCCGCGCTCGGGCCTGGGCCATAAACATGGCATCGTGCTGGGCAACCTGGTCGGCCTGATCGACTCCGACTACCAGGGCGAACTGATGGTGTCGTGCTGGAACCGTGGCCAGACCGCGTTCAACATCGTGGTCGGCGAGCGCATTGCGCAACTGGTGCTGGTGCCGGTGGTGCAGGCGCATTTCGAACTGGTCCAGACCTTTGACGAGACACAACGCGGTGCAGGCGGTTTTGGCCATTCGGGTAGCCACTGACGATGCGGGACCAGGCCGGGCGCCCTGCCCGGCCTGACACTTACGCACGGACTTTAAGGACAAAGAATGCGCACAACCGGGCACCGATGGCACTTTTGCACCACGAACTCTCTACAAAAAATGCCGTCTTACGCTTCAACTTGAGCCTGCCGCTCTGCAACACTCAGCCCTGCCATGCCCCTTTCAAATGGAGTTTTCCCCGCAATGAGCAACCCAGCCCGAGTCGCCCCAAGCTTTCCCGACAGCATCTTTCGCGCCTATGACATCCGTGGCGTGGTCCCCAAGACCCTGACCGCCGAAACCGCTTATTGGATCGGCCGCGCCATTGGCGCCCAGAGCCTGGCCCAGGGCGAGCCCAACGTTTCTGTAGGCCGTGACGGCCGCCTGTCCGGCCCAGAGCTGGTGGAACAACTGATCCAGGGCCTGGCCGACAGCGGCTGCCATGTGAGCGACGTGGGCCTGGTGCCGACGCCAGCGCTGTATTACGCCGCCAATGTGCTGGCCGGCAAGTCCGGCGTGATGCTCACCGGCAGCCACAACCCGTCGGACTACAACGGTTTCAAGATCGTGATCGCTGGCGACACCCTGGCCAACGAACAGATCCAGGCGCTGCACACTCGCCTGAAGACCAACGACCTGACCAGCGGCCCGGGCACCATCACCAAAGTCGATATTCTTGAGCGTTACTCGGATGAAATCACCCGTGACGTCAAGCTCGAGCGCCGCCTGAAAGTGGTGGTGGACTGCGGCAACGGCGCGGCTGGCGTGATCGCCCCGCAACTGTTCGAAGCCCTGAACTGCGAAGTGATCCCGCTGTTCTGCGAGGTGGACGGCAACTTCCCCAACCACCACCCGGACCCGGGCAAGCCTGAAAACCTGGAAGACCTGATCGCCAAGGTTCACGAAGTGGGCGCCGATGTGGGCCTGGCCTTTGACGGCGACGGTGACCGCGTGGGCGTGGTGACCAACACCGGCAGCATCGTGTTCCCCGATCGCCTGCTGATGCTGTTCGCCCGCGACGTGGTGGCGCGCAACCCGAATGCCGAAATCATCTTTGACGTGAAGTGCACCCGCCGCCTGAGCCCGCTGATCAAGGAATACGGCGGCCGCCCGCTGATGTGGAAGACCGGTCACTCGTTGATCAAAAAGAAAATGAAGGAAACCGGGGCGCTGCTGGCCGGCGAAATGAGCGGGCACGTGTTCTTCAAGGAGCGCTGGTTCGGCTTTGACGACGGCATTTACAGCGCCGCCCGTCTGCTGGAGATCCTCAGCAAGGAAAAATCCACGGCTGAAGAGCTGTTCGAGACGTTCCCCAATGATATTTCTACGCCAGAGATCAATATCCATGTGACCGAGGAGAGCAAATTCAGCATCATTGACGCACTGCACGATGCGCAATGGGGCGAAGGCGCCAACCTGACCACCATTGATGGTGTGCGAGTCGATTACGCCCAAGGCTGGGGCCTGGTTCGCGCGTCCAACACCACCCCGGTGCTGGTACTGCGTTTCGAGGCGGATACCGAGGCGCAGTTGCAGCGCATCAAGGACGTGTTCCACGCCCAGTTGAAACGTGTTGCCCCTGATCTCCAACTACCGTTCTGATTTTTTACCGGAGCCCTGAATGACCCTCGAACGCGAAGCCGCTGCCAACACCGCCAAAGTTCTTTCCGAAGCGTTGCCTTACATTCGACGCTATGTCGGCAAAACGCTGGTGATCAAGTACGGCGGCAATGCCATGGAAAGCGACGAGCTGAAAACCGGCTTTGCCCGCGACATCGTGTTGATGAAAGCCGTGGGGATCAACCCGGTGGTGGTACACGGTGGCGGCCCGCAAATCGGTGACCTGCTCAAGCGCCTGTCCATCGAGAGTCACTTCATCGACGGCATGCGCGTCACCGACGCGCAGACCATGGACGTGGTCGAGATGGTGCTGGGCGGCCAGGTGAACAAGGACATTGTGAACCTGATCAACCGTCATGGCGGCAGCGCCATCGGCCTCACCGGCAAGGACGCGGAGCTGATCCGGGCGAAAAAACTGACCGTCACCCGCCAGACCCCGGAGATGACCCAGCCGGAAATCATCGACATCGGCCAGGTGGGTGAAGTGGTCGGCGTGAACACCGACCTGCTGAACCTGCTGGTGAAAGGCGACTTCATCCCGGTGATCGCGCCCATCGGTGTGGGCGCCAACGGTGAGTCGTACAACATCAACGCCGACCTGGTGGCTGGCAAGGTTGCCGAGGCACTCAAAGCTGAAAAGCTGATGCTGCTGACCAACATTGCCGGCCTGATGGACAAGGAAGGCAAGGTGTTGACCGGCCTGACCACTCAACAGGTCGACGGTCTGATCGCAGACGGCACCATCTACGGCGGCATGCTGCCCAAGATCCGCTGTGCACTGGAAGCGGTGCAGGGCGGCGTGGGCAGCTCGTTGATCATTGATGGCCGGGTGCCGAATGCGGTCCTGCTGGAGATCTTCACCGACACCGGCATGGGCACGCTGATCAGCAACCGCAAGCGCTCCTAACGCTGAAAACAAAAGACCCCGCTCAACCAGGTTGAGCGGGGTCTTTTTTATTTCAACAGCCGTCACGCAACCGCGTGGGTGTCACACGCCGAACTGCTCGCGGTAGGCTTTCACCGCAGGCAAATGCTGCTTGAGCTGCGCATCGTCTTCAAGGAACTGCAACACCTGGTTCAACGACACGATGCTCACCACCGGAATGCCGAAGTCACGCTCCACTTCCTGGATCGCCGACAGCTCACCGTTGCCGCGCTCCTGGCGGTTCAGCGCGATCAGCACGCCCGCGGCCGTTGCACCGTCCTGGGAGCCGATGATCTGCATCACTTCACGAATGGCCGTGCCAGCGGTGATCACGTCGTCGATGATCAACACATTACCCTTGAGCGGCGCGCCGACCAGGCTGCCCCCTTCGCCATGGGCCTTGGCTTCCTTGCGGTTGAAGCACCACGGCACGTCCTGCCCATGATGCTCGGCCAGGGCCACGGCAGTGGCGGCGGCCAACGGGATACCTTTGTAGGCCGGGCCAAAGAGCACGTCGAAGGCAATGCCGCTCTCAACGATGGCTGCCGCATAAAAACGACCCAATTGCGCCAGGGCAGCACCCGAATTGAACAAGCCGGCGTTAAAGAAGTACGGGCTGGTGCGACCGGACTTGAGGGTGAACTCACCGAAGCGCAAAACGCCGCGATCGATGGCAAAACGAATGAAATCGCGTTGATACGCCTGCATGAAAAAAGCCTCAGATACCACGGATTTAGCTAAATGGGTAGACGGCGTGTATCATACACGCACGCGATTTTTGGGGCCATTTATGCGGATCATCAGTGTGAACGTTAATGGTATTCAGGCTGCAGTCGAGCGTGGTTTGCTCAGTTGGCTGCAAGCCCAGAATGCCGACGTCATCTGCCTGCAGGACACCCGCGCCTCCGCCTTTGAACTGGACGACCCAGCCTTCCAACTGGATGGCTACTTCCTTTATGCCTGTGATGCCGAAGTCCCCACCCAAGGTGGCGTGGCCCTGTATTCACGGTTGCAACCCAAGGCGGTCATCAGCGGCCTCGGCTTCGAGACAGCCGACCGCTACGGGCGCTACCTGCAAGCCGATTTCGACAAGGTCAGCATCGCGACCTTGCTGCTTCCATCCGGGCAGAACGGCGATGAAGACTTGAACCAGAAGTTCAAGCTAATGGACGATTTCGGCCGTTATCTGGACAAGCAGCGGCGCAAGCGTCGCGAGTACATCTACTGTGGCTCGCTGTACGTGGCGCAACAAAAGCTGGACATCAAGAACTGGCGCGACAGCCAGCAATCCCCGGGTTTCCTGGCGCCGGAACGCGCCTGGATGGACGAGATTGTCGGCAACATGGGGTACGTAGATGCCCTGCGCGAAGTCAGCCGCGAAGGCGATCAATACAGTTGGTGGCCAGACAACGAACAGGCGGAGATGCTCAATCTGGGTTGGCGTTTCGACTATCAGTTGCTGACCCCCGGCCTGCGCCGTTTTGTACGCAGCGCCCGCTTGCCTCGCCAGCCGCGCTTCTCGCAACACGCGCCGCTGATCGTGGACTACGACTGGACACTGACCATCTGAGGTCATTGCCCAGGCACAAAAAACCGACATCGCTGTCGGTTTTTTTGTGGCCGCCGATTACTTCAACAAGCGCCAGATAAACGGGTAGCGGTAGGCAATGCCCTTGTTGACCTTGACGCTCGCGATGGCCATTAGCACGGCCGCCACAATCACCAGCACCGCCAGCACAAAGCCGCCAAACGTCGCGCCACCTACCACCATGCCAAGCGCCCAGACCAGGCACACCATGATCTGGAAGTTCAACGCCTCCTTGCCCTGATCATTAATCAGCGGGTCGGCCTTGCGCTTGAACAGCCACACCGCCAAGGGTGCCACCAGGTTGCCCAGCGGGTAAAAAAGCCCCACAACCGCCACGAGGTGACACAGCATCGCCCAGCGGCGGGCGCTTATGGTCGGTTCGGGCGGCACAACCTGCGGGTCACTCATGGCATCGCTCCTTGAAGCCGTGTGGGGTTCAGTCGGCCAGGGCGGCGGTCTGAAGCTGGAAGATTTCGCTCATGCCTTTTTGCGCCAGGGCCAGCATCGCGTTCAGTTCTGCCGGCTGGAATGGCGCGCCTTCGGCGGTGCCCTGCACTTCGATGAAACCACCGGTGCTGGTCATCACCACGTTCAGGTCGGTTTCGGCGGCCGAGTCTTCGAGGTAGTCTAGGTCCAGCACGGGCTCGCCCTGGTACATGCCCACCGAAACAGCAGCGATCATTTGCTTGAGCGGGTCGCCTGCCTTCAAGCCGCCGCGCTTCTTGATCACTTTAAGGGCATCGACCAGCGCAACCATGGCGCCGGTGATGGACGCAGTGCGGGTGCCACCGTCGGCCTGGATCACGTCGCAGTCGACATACAGGGTCACATCGCCCAGCTTGGACATGTCCAGCGCAGCGCGCAGGGAGCGGCCGATCAGGCGCTGGATTTCCAGGGTGCGCCCGCCTTGCTTGCCACGGCTGGCTTCACGCTGGTTACGCTCGCCGGTGGCGCGCGGCAGCATGCCGTACTCGGCAGTGAGCCACCCCTGGCCCTGGCCCTTGAGGAAACGCGGCACGCCGTTTTCTACGCTGACGGTGCAGATCACCTTGGTATCGCCAAACTCGACCAGTACAGATCCCTCGGCGTGTTTGGTGTAGTTGCGGGTGATGCGGATCGAGCGCAGCTGATCGGCAGCGCGACCACTTGGACGTTTCATAGGGGATACCTGTACTGAGGACGAAAAACTGCCGGGCATTATAGAGCCGCTGCGCCCGCAGGGCACGGCTAAAAAAATCCGGTTACGAAGTGCCCCGCCTGCATCGCTTTGTCACAGCCACCGTTTGGGCGCACCGGCCCCGTTGCGCTACACTCCTGCGCCTTCTGCCTGTCGGCTTCAATTTACCCATCAGCCCGCCCGTCGGCGGGACTGCATCGCGAGGTACCGCCATGGTGCACAGCATGACCGCCTTCGCCCGCGTCGAACACGCAGGCGCCCAAGGCACCCTGAGCTGGGAACTGCGCTCGGTCAACAGCCGTTACCTGGAGCCGCACCTGCGCCTGCCGGAAGCCTTTCGCGACCTCGAAGGCGCCGTGCGTGAAGCGCTGCGCCAGGGCATCTCCCGCGGCAAGCTGGAATGCACCCTGCGCTTTACCGAGGAAACCACCGGCAAGCCGCTGCAGGTAGACCGCGAGCGCGCCGCGCAACTGGTCGCCGCCGCCGAAACCATCGCCAGCCTGATCAAGCAACCGGCCGCCCTGAACCCGCTGGAAGTGCTGGCCTGGCCCGGCGTGCTGGTCGCCGACGCCACCGACCCGCAAGCCCTGAACGCCCAGGCCCTGGCGCTGTTCAACCAGGGCCTCAAAGAACTCAAGGCCGGCCGCGAGCGCGAAGGCGCCGAGCTGGCTCGCCTGATCAACGAGCGCCTGACGTCCATCGAAGCAGACGTGCTGACCTTGCGCGAGCTGGTCCCGCAGATGCTGGCCACGCAGCGCCAGAAAGTGCTCGACCGTTTCACCGACATGAAAGCCGAGCTGGACCCGCTGCGCCTGGAACAGGAAATGGTCCTGCTGGCACAAAAGAGCGACGTGGCCGAAGAGCTCGACCGCCTGAGCACCCACATCCTGGAAGTGCGCCGGGTGCTCAAGTCGGCCGGTGCCGCCGGTCGGCGCCTGGACTTCCTGATGCAGGAACTCAACCGCGAAGCCAATACACTGGGCTCCAAGGCGTTCGACCCGCGCAGCACCCAGGCAGCGGTCAACCTCAAAGTGCTGATCGAACAGATGCGCGAACAAGTACAGAACATCGAGTAAGGCAACCTCCATGACCCACAGCACCGGCACCCTCTACATCATTTCTGCCCCGTCGGGCGCAGGCAAAAGCAGCCTGGTCAAGGCATTGACCGACGCCGACGAGCAGATCCGCATTTCCGTCTCCCACACCACCCGAGCCATGCGCCCGGGTGAGGTGAACGGCGTGCACTATCACTTCGTCGAACGCACCGAGTTCGTGAAGATGATCGAACACGGCGACTTCCTGGAGCGTGCCGAAGTCTTCGGCAACCTCTATGGCACCTCCCAAAGCCACTTGCAGCAAACCCTGGACGAAGGCCACGACCTGATCCTGGAAATCGACTGGCAGGGCGCCGAGCAAGTGCGCCAGTTGATGCCCAAGGCGCGCTCGATCTTTATCCTACCGCCGTCCCTCGAGGCCCTGCACCAGCGCCTGACCAACCGCGGCCAGGACAGTGACGAGATCATCGAAGGCCGTATGCGTGAAGCCGTCAGCGAAATGAGCCACTACGTCGACTACGACTATCTGATCATCAACGACGACTTTGCCCACGCCCTGGACGACCTCAAGGCGATTTTCCGCACCAACCAGCTCCAGCAAAAGCGCCAGCAACAGCGTTTCGGCAAGTTGCTCGCCGAACTGCTGGGCTAAGCCGCGCTTCCCAAAACCGCTGCAAGAGCTTTACATTGGCGCTTGCAGCGCGTTTTAAGCCGAGCCCTGAAAATCAGCGCTTCCCTAAACGCTGGTGATTTTTTAAACTGTTCAGTCCGCTCGCCCAACCGGGCACCGCGCATACTGCATTCGCTCCGAGGAATACCATGGCCCGCGTAACCGTTGAAGACTGCCTAGAACACGTGGATAACCGCTTTGAGCTGGTCATGCTCTCTACCAAGCGTGCCCGTCAACTGGCCACTGGCGGCAAAGAGCCCCTGGTTCAGTGGGAAAACGACAAACCTACCGTAGTCGCCCTGCGGGAAATCGCTGAAGGCCTGATGAGCCACGAGTACGTCGCTGCACAGGACGCCATTCAGGAAGATCCAGTGTTTGCAGCGTTTGAGGACGAGTCCAACGAGGCCGTCTAAGCCTATGCCTGGTCGACGTAGCACGGCGCGGGGTCACAGCCATCGGCAGGAGTTCATACTTTGCCGAGCATAGACGCCCTCGCCGATCGCTTATCGGCCTACCTCGGCCCGGACCAGGTCAACCTGGTCCGCCGAGCGTATTTCTACGCCGAACAAGCCCACGACGGCCAACGCCGCCGCAGCGGCGAGGCGTACGTCACCCATCCTCTTGCGGTGGCCAATATTCTGGCCGACATGCACATGGACCATCAGAGCCTGATGGCCGCCATGCTGCATGACGTGATCGAAGACACCGGCATCGCCAAGGAAGCGCTCCAGGCGCAATTTGGCGAAACCGTGGCCGAACTGGTCGACGGGGTCAGCAAACTGACCCAGATGAACTTCGAGACCAAGGCCGAAGCCCAGGCGGAAAACTTCCAGAAGATGGCCATGGCCATGGCCCGGGACATCCGGGTGATCCTGGTCAAGCTGGCCGACCGGCTGCACAACATGCGCACGCTGGAAGTGCTCTCCGGCGAAAAACGCCGACGCATCGCCAAGGAAACCCTGGAAATCTACGCGCCCATCGCCAACCGGCTGGGCATGCACGCCGTGCGCATCGAGTTTGAAGACCTGGGCTTCAAGGCCATGCACCCGATGCGCTCCTCGCGCATCTACCAGGCGGTGAAGCGCGCCCGGGGCAACCGCAAGGAAATCGTCAACAAGATCGAAGAATCGCTGAGCCATTGCCTGGCGGTTGACGGTATCGAAGGCGACGTCAGCGGGCGACAAAAACACCTCTACGGCATCTACAAAAAGATGCGCGGCAAGCGCCGGGCGTTCAACGAGATCATGGACGTCTACGCGTTCCGCATCATCGTCGACAAGGTAGACACCTGCTACCGCGTACTGGGCGCTGTGCATAATTTGTACAAGCCCCTGCCAGGGCGCTTTAAAGACTACATCGCCATTCCCAAGGCCAACGGCTACCAGTCGCTGCATACCACGCTGTTTGGCATGCACGGGGTGCCGATCGAAATCCAGATCCGTACCCGCGAAATGGAAGAGATGGCCAACAACGGCATCGCCGCCCACTGGCTGTACAAATCCAGCGGCGACGAGCAGCCCAAGGGCACTCACGCCCGCGCTCGCCAGTGGGTCAAAGGCGTGCTGGAAATGCAGCAACGTGCGGGCAACTCCCTCGAATTCATCGAAAGCGTGAAGATCGACCTGTTCCCGGACGAGGTCTACGTGTTTACGCCCAAAGGCCGGATCATGGAGCTGCCCAAAGGCTCCACGGCGGTCGACTTTGCCTACGCGGTACACACCGATGTGGGCAACAGCTGCATCGCGTGTCGGATCAACCGCCGCCTGGCCCCGCTGTCGGAGCCGCTGCAAAGCGGGTCCACGGTGGAGATCGTCAGCGCGCCGGGCGCCCGCCCCAATCCTGCGTGGCTCAACTTCGTGGTCACCGGCAAGGCCCGCACGCACATCCGTCACGCCCTCAAGCTGCAACGCCGCTCCGAGTCCATCAGCCTGGGCGAACGCCTGCTGAACAAGGTGCTCAACGGTTTCGACAGCGCCGTGGACAAGATCCCGGCCGAGCGCGTGCAGGCGATCCTGCACGAATACCGTCAGGAAACCATCGAAGACCTGCTGGAAGACATCGGCCTGGGCAATCGCATGGCGTATGTCGTCGCGCGCCGTCTGCTGGGCGAAGGCGAGCAACTGCCCAGCCCCGAGGGCCCGCTGGCGATTCGCGGCACCGAAGGCCTGGTGCTCAGTTACGCCAAGTGCTGCACGCCGATCCCGGGCGACCCGATTGTCGGCCACTTGTCAGCCGGCAAAGGCATGGTCGTGCACCTGGACAACTGCCGCAACATCACCGAAATCCGCCACAATCCGGAAAAATGCATCCAGCTGTCCTGGGCCAAGGATGTCACCGGCGAATTCAACGTCGAGCTGCGGGTCGAGCTGGAACACCAGCGTGGCCTGATCGCGCTGCTGGCCAGCAGCGTCAATGCGGCCGATGGCAACATCGAGAAAATCAGCATGGATGAACGCGATGGTCGCATCAGCGTGGTCCAACTGGTGGTCAGCGTGCACGACCGCGTGCACCTGGCCCGCGTGATCAAGAAGCTGCGCGCCTTGACCGGGGTCATCCGCATCACCCGCATGCGCGCCTAACCCATCGTTACCAGGAGTGACTCATGACCAAGACTGTTATCACCAGCGACAAGGCTCCGGCCGCCATCGGCACCTACTCCCAGGCGATCAAGGCGGGCAATACCGTGTACATGTCGGGCCAGATTCCGCTGGACCCAAAGACCATGGAGCTGGTTGAAGGCTTCGAGGCGCAGACCATCCAGGTGTTCGAAAACCTGAAGTCGGTGGCCGAGGCGGCTGGCGGTTCGTTCAAGGACATCGTCAAGCTGAACATTTTCCTCACCGACCTGAGCCACTTCGCCAAGGTCAACGAGATCATGGGCAAATACTTTGAACAGCCGTACCCGGCCCGCGCCGCCATCGGTGTTGCCGCGCTGCCTAAAGGCGCGCAGGTCGAGATGGACGCGATTCTGGTCATCGAGTAAATCACCCGGCGCCGCCCTCTTGCTATCGACGCGCGGCGCCGAACCTGTTCTGGAAGGATTTCGTCATGCGCAAAGCGCTCGTTGCCTCTTCGCTGCTCGCCCTGTTGCTCAGCGGCTGTGCCAGCAACCCCGCCGACCTGGATGTCAGCGGCACCTGGATCAACCAGGCCGCTATCGACGCAGCGTCCAAGGGCGGCCCTTTGCGTGAAGCGCTGCAAAGCTATGGTCAAAACCTCGAATGGGAGGTGAACACCAAGGCCGGCCAGGCGCGCTACTACAACGGTTTTGAAGTGGCCGAAGGCAAGCTGCTCGCCGAAAAATCCGGCGCCTGGAGCGTTGATTTCTACGGCAGCGCCGCCACCGGACTCAAGCGTAAAGGCAAGCAATTGCTGCAAGTGGCCAACGATAACGAGCCCGAGCAGCTGTTTGGCCGCGCCCAGGAGCCTGCCCCTGAAGGCGCGCCGCTGGGGGCCACCTTTGAACGCACGCTGTACGCGGCCTACATGGGCGGTAGCTGGACCATCGCCAGCGGCAACGGCGAAGGCGCTACCGTGCAATTCCAGGCCAATGGCCAGGTATCCGGCCTGCCGGGTGTCGACCAGTACTCACTGTGCCTGGCGGGCGATTGCGCCTCCATGAGCGGCGGCTACGACAGCATCTGGCTGCAACACAACGGCCAGGGCAACCCGTGGATCTTTGCCCGCAAAGGCAAGCAACTGGAAATTTTCCAGGCGATCAACACCGCCCAGGCTGATGAAGTGCCGCAATTCACCCCAGGGCCACGTCAGTGGCTGCTGAAAAAGCAGTAACCCTGTCGAACCGGGGGCGGGGACAAACCCGCCCTGAGGTTTTCAGCCTTTGAGGATGGCGGCGTAGCCTTCGCGGTAGCTGGGATACGTCGGCACCCACCCCAACGCTTTCGCCCGCGCATTACTGCACTGCTTGCTGCCAGCGCGCCGAACACTGGCGTCCTCGGCCCATTCGGTCACGCCCAAGTACCCCCGCAACCAGTCCACCACCTCGGCAAGCGGCGCCGGTGCATCGTCCACGCCGATGTACACAGGCGCCAGCGCCCCGCCCTGCCGCACATGCTGCAGCAGGAACGCCAGCAAGCCCGCCGCGTCATCGGCGTGAATGCGGTTGCCATACAGAGGCGGATCGATCGCCACCCGGTAACCCTGGCGTACCTGGCTCAACAGCCACTCGCGGCCCGGGCCATAAATGCCGGTCAACCGCACCACGCTGGCGGGAATGCCACTCTGCAAGGCCACCTGCTCGGCCTCCAGCATGATTTTGCCGGAGTAGCCCGCGGCCTCGGTGGCGGACGTTTCGTCGACCCATTCGCCCTTCTGCTGGCCGTACACGCTGCTGCTGGACACAAACAAAAGCTGCTCGGGCTCCTGGCCATAGTCGTTCAGCCAGCCCAACACATGCTGTAACCCTTGCACATAGGCCGCGCGATAGCCGGCCTCGTCGTGATCGGTGGCCGCCGCGCAGTACACCAGGTAATCCACGCCACCCACCGGCCAGGTGTCGGGGCAATCTTCGTTGAACAGGTCGCCCGCAATCCCGATCACACCCGCCGGAAGGCGCGAAATATCACGCCGCAGGCCATACACCTCGAAGCCCTGGGCCAGCAACTGAGTGGCCAGACGGCTACCGACATCGCCACAACCGGCAATCACCACAGTAGGTGCAGACATCACAAAACTCCGTTCCAAAACGCGAAGATTAGCCCTCGCAGATGACCAGCGGCTAGCTAACTGGCAAATTTAGTATTCCGTCAATGGACAAAATGCTGTTCAGCAGCGCTATCTGAGGCACGGTGTTCAGCGACCTACAGACGGGATGAGTGCCGAAGAAAAGCGAATGATTTTGCAATATTGAGCTGAAGGCGCCCAAAGGCGCCTTTTTTGTGGGCGCGATTCAGGAACCGGGAGTTTATTAGCTTTGATTGGGGCTCAAGGCGGATGACCCCTTGGACACTCTATGGTCGCTTTTACGCAGGTGATACGAGAGACGCACGGAGAATCAAGAGACACCACTTGTATATCCAAAAGATACACACGTATAGACATTAGATATACGCAGGCGTAAGCTTCCTGCCGAGGCCCGCTCAGCCTCACACCCAAACGTCAGATCTCACGTTAGCACCGTGGCTCAAGACTCTTGAGCCACCAGAAAGGAGTCATCTCATGGAACAAAAATACAAGCGTGACGTACGAACGCCATAAGGAGGCAAATATCTGAAAAAACCAACCAGCCCATAGGTGAAATATGTCTGTCAGCCCTGAAAGCATTGAAAGATCCAAACCCGTTCCAATCAACATGAGAGCGGACGAAAGAAAACGGAACCTGATCGATCTGGCAGCTGCCCTGTCCGGTCGTGATCGAACCAGCTTCATCCTTGAAGCTGCTTGTCAAAAAGCAGAAGAGGTCATCTTGGATAAGCGTTTGTTCCTTCTCGACGACGCTGCATTTGACGCATTTGAACAGGCCATGGAAGCCAACCCGATACGAGGTAACGAATGCCTACGTCAACTTCTCGAAAGACCCAAACGGTGGAGCTGAGTGCTCCCGAAAAGCTGAGCGACGAACACATACTGGATCAATTCGATTCAGGTGAACCGTCGATCAACGACTACCTGCAACGGCAGGCGCGTAAAGCCCAGGCCGCTAAACAGGCCGTCGTTTACGTCATCTGCCGCAAGGACACCTCAATAGTGATGGGTTACTACACCCTGTCGAGTGGATCCATTGCACGCGAGAACGTCGTTCCGAAAAGCCACCAACGCAATTCGCCAAGCGTGCATCCAGTGACTCTGCTGGGGCGCATGGGGATCACTCAAGCAGCTCAAGGTCAGGGTTTCGCAATCGACCTACTGCAAGATGCCGTTGAAAGAGCAATCAGGGCTTCCAATAGCATTGGGTCCAGCGCAATGATTGTTCACCCGCTGAACGAACGCCTGTCGACCTTCTACGCCAAGTACGCAGGATTTATACCGTGCCCGGGACTATCGCCCATTACGTTGATGTTGCCGCTTCGGTAACCCGTCAAGACCTAACGCCAAACCCGCTATAGCTCTCGCGATAGCGGGTTATTTTTGCCATTCAGAATCTTCCAGCTGCACCGACGGCCCACCGCTCACCTTTCGATACGACCGGCAGGCACGATCCGGCAGCACCTTTGGTTTACAGGCAGCGAGCCAATCATTACTTTTCATTTTTTATGGCACGGATGCACCGCTGGCAAGGCCTGCGCAGTGTCCACGTTACGTCCGCATTCAGCGGCAATATGTTCTGAAATGACGCGAAAATACTCCGCCCTCCCCTTTGGCCGCCACGTCAACCAGTCATCACTCGCTGCAAATAAAGTAACTGTATTACTTTTGTTAACAAGAATTACTTGCAATAATGACCGCCCGTTTGTCCTTGACCCGCTGATGGTCTGGAAGGGCAGTCACTTATTTCTCCTCTCAGGTCCGGCCAGCATGACACGCTATAACTTTCCCGCTTCGCCAACCCCGCTTCGCAGCCCGTCCCGCTTCGCGCGCGCGATGGCTGCGCTGCTGTTCAGCGTAATGCTGGCACCGACCGCCGCATTCGCCGACACCGCCGCCCCGGCCACCCAGCCAGCGGCCACCGCACCGGCCCACGAACAAACCGCTCCAGCGGCAGCAGACAGCGCTGCACCCGCAGCGGCTGCCGACGAAACCGGCGTGGTGCTGGAAGAAGACAACAGCCTGGGCATGGCCCATGACCTGTCGCCTTGGGGCATGTATCAGCATGCTGACGTGGTGGTAAAAGCCGTGATGATCGGCCTGGCCATCGCCTCGATCATCACCTGGACCATCTGGATCGCCAAAGGCTTTGAATTGCTGGGCGCCAAACGCCGCCTGCGCACTGAAATCGTCCACCTCAAAAAAGCCGCCACCCTCAAGGAAGCCAGCGAAAGCGCGACCAAAAAGGGCACCCTGGCCAACCTGCTGGTGCACGACGCGTTGGAAGAAATGCGCTTGTCGGTCAACGCCCGCGAAAAAGAAGGCATCAAGGAGCGTGTGAGTTTCCGTCTTGAGCGCCTGGTGGCGGCCTGCGGTCGCAACATGAGCAACGGCACCGGCGTACTGGCCACCATCGGCTCCACCGCACCGTTCGTGGGCCTGTTCGGCACCGTGTGGGGCATCATGAACAGCTTCATCGGTATCGCCAAGACCCAGACCACCAACCTCGCCGTCGTCGCCCCCGGCATCGCCGAAGCCTTGCTGGCAACCGCGCTGGGCCTGGTGGCCGCCATCCCTGCGGTGGTGATCTACAACGTCTTCGCCCGCTCCATCGCCGGCTACAAGGCCCAGGTGTCGGACGCGTCGGCAGAAGTGTTGCTGCTGGTCAGCCGTGACCTCGACCACCTGCCTTCCGAGCGCAGCTCGCAACCGCACATGGTGAAAGTGGGGTAATCGGCCATGGGCCTGCATTTGAATCAAGGCGACGACGAACTCGTCGAGAACCACGAAATCAACGTCACGCCGTTCATCGACGTGATGCTGGTGCTGCTGATCATCTTCATGGTGGCCGCGCCCCTGGCCACCGTGGACATCAAGGTCGACCTGCCCGCCTCCAGCGCCAAGCCGGCGCCGCGGCCAGAGAAGCCGGTGTTCCTCAGCGTCAAGGCGGGCCAGCGTCTGTACATTGGCGATGACGAAGTCAAAGCCGACGCCCTGGGCGCCGCGCTCGACGCCAAGACCCAAGGCAAGAAGGACACGACGATCTTCTTCCAGGCCGACAAAGGCGTGGACTACGGCGACCTGATGAGCGTGATGGACTCCCTGCGGGCGGCCGGCTACCTCAAGGTTGGCCTGGTCGGACTTGAGACGGCAGCCAAGAAATGATCACGACGCGCCACACATTTGCGCGTTATGGCACCAGCCTCGCCGTCGTGCTGGGCGTCCACGCCGTTGCGATCATCATCGCGCTCCAGTGGTCGGCGCCCCATGTGGTGCAGTTGCCGCCGGCCGCCATGGTCATCGACCTGGCCCCGCTGCCTGCGCCACCGGCCCCGCCAAAGGTAGTAACGCCGCCGCAACCACCGGCCCCCGTGGAGGAGTTGCCGCTGCCTAAATTGGCCGAGGCGCCAAAACCTACGATCCAGGTGCCCAAGCCGGTCAAGCCCAAGCCAAAACCGCAGCCGCCCAAGCCGGTGGAGAAAAAGCCCGAGCCGCCCAAGGAAAAACCCTCGGAAGAACCGCCGAGCGAAACACCGCAGAACAACGCGCCAACGGAAAAATCCGCCCAGCCGCAACCCGGCCCGTCACCGCAGCAAATTGCCGCGAAAGCCTCCTGGGAAAGCCTGCTGCTGGGCCACCTGGCCAAGTACAAGAAGTACCCGCCGGGTGCCCAGGCGCGTGGCAAGGAAGGTTTGAACCGCTTGCGGTTCGTGGTGGATGCCGATGGCAATGTGCTGTCCTATGAATTGGTGGGCCGTTCCGGCAACGCCGACCTGGACCGCGCGACGCTGGACATGATCCGCCGCGCCCAACCGCTGCCCAAGCCACCTGCCGACATGCTCAAGGGCGGCAGCATCGAGATCGTTGCACCGTTCGTGTACAACATCGAAAAACGCCGCTAGTGGCCACCCAGGTGAGGGGAAACCCTCGCCTGGGCCCACAAAATCTTGCGTATTCCCCGCTCAATCCCTGGCAAAGTTCTGATAACGTGCGTCTATCGATTGCAGCCGGTATGCTTGGCCCGCACCTCATGGACGCCCGCTATGACCCTCACAGAATTACGCTACATCGTTACCCTCGCCCAAGAGCAGCACTTCGGCCATGCCGCCGAGCGTTGCCACGTCAGCCAGCCCACCCTCTCGGTAGGCGTGAAAAAGCTTGAAGACGAACTCGGTGTGCTGATTTTCGAGCGCAGCAAGAGCGCCGTGCGCCTCACCCCGGTGGGCGAAGGCATCGTCGCCCAGGCCCAAAAGGTGCTGGAGCAGGCCCAGAGCATTCGTGAACTGGCCCAGGCCGGCAAAAACCAGCTGACCGCACCGCTGAAAGTCGGCGCCATCTACACCGTGGGCCCGTACCTGTTCCCGCACCTGATCCCGCAACTGCACCGCGTTGCACCGCAGATGCCGCTGTACATCGAAGAAAACTTCACCCACGTGCTGCGCGACAAACTGCGCAACGGCGAGCTGGACGCGATCATCATCGCCCTGCCGTTCAACGAGGCCGATGTACTGACCCTGCCGCTCTACGACGAGCCGTTCTACGTGCTCATGCCAGCGAGCCACCCGTGGACGCAACAGGACACCATCGACGCCAACCTGCTCAACGACAAGAGCCTTTTGCTGCTGGGCGAAGGCCACTGCTTCCGCGACCAGGTGCTGGAAGCCTGCCCGACCCTGACCAAGGGCAACGACGCGGCCCGCCACACCACGGTGGAATCCAGCTCGCTGGAAACCATTCGCCACATGGTTGCCTCCGGCCTGGGGATTTCGATCCTGCCGTTGTCGGCCGTGGACAGCCACCACTACGCTCCCGGCGTGATCTCGGTGCGCCCACTGACGCCGCCCGTGCCGTTTCGCACCGTGGCCATCGCCTGGCGCGCCAGCTTCCCGCGCCCCAAGGCCATTGAAATCCTCGCTGACTCGATCCGCCTGTGCTCGGTGGCCAAGCCACCTGCCGCGAGCTAAGCCGCGGTCATGACCGAGTTGTCGCAGGTGTCGGTGACGGCGCTCAAAGGTGTCGGCGAGGCCATGGCCGAGAAGCTGGCCAAGGTCGGCCTGGAAAACCTCCAGGACGTGCTGTTTCACCTGCCGCTGCGGTATCAGGACCGCACCCGCGTGGTGCCCATCGGCGAACTGCGCCCGGGGCAGGACGCGGTGGTCGAAGGCACCGTCAGCGGCGCCGATGTGGTGATGGGCAAGCGCCGCAGCCTGGTGGTGCGCCTGCAAGACGGCACCGGCGGCCTGAGCCTGCGCTTCTATCATTTCAGCAACGCGCAAAAGGAAGGCCTCAAGCGCGGCACCCGCGTGCGCTGCTACGGCGAGGCCCGGCCCGGCGCGTCCGGCCTTGAGATCTACCACCCGGAATACCGCGCCATTACCGGCGACGAGCCACCGCCGGTAGACACCACCCTCACGCCAATCTACCCGCTCACCGAGGGCCTGACCCAACAGCGCCTGCGCCAGTTGTGCCAACAAACCCTGACCCTGCTCGGCCCCAAGAGCCTGCCCGACTGGCTGCCTCAGGAACTGGCCCGCGACTACCAACTGGCGCCGCTGGACGACGCGATCCGCTACCTGCACCACCCACCGGCCGACGCCGACGTGGACGAGCTGGCCCTGGGTCATCACTGGGCCCAACACCGCCTGGCATTTGAAGAGCTGCTGACCCACCAACTGTCCCAGCAGCGCCTGCGCGAAAGCATGCGCTCCCTGCGCGCCCCGGCCATGCCCAAGGCCAAGCGCCTGCCCGCGCAATACCTGGCAAACCTGGGCTTTGCCCCGACCGGCGCGCAGCAGCGGGTCGGTAACGAAATCGCCTACGACCTGAGCCAGAAAGAACCCATGCTGCGCCTGATTCAGGGCGACGTGGGAGCGGGCAAGACCGTGGTCGCCGCCCTCGCCGCCCTGCAGGCGCTGGAGGCCGGTTATCAAGTGGCGTTGATGGCGCCCACCGAGATTCTGGCCGAGCAGCACTTCATCACCTTCAAACGCTGGCTCGAGCCGCTGGGCCTGGAAGTGGCGTGGCTGGCGGGCAAGCTCAAAGGCAAAAACCGGGTGACGGCCCTGGAGCAAATCGCCGGGGGCGCGCCAATGGTGGTGGGCACCCACGCGCTGTTCCAGGATGAAGTGCAGTTCAAGAACCTCGCCCTGGTGATCATCGACGAACAACACCGCTTTGGCGTGCAGCAGCGCCTGGCCCTGCGCCAAAAAGGCGTGGGCGGGCGCATGAGCCCGCACCAGTTGATCATGACCGCCACGCCTATCCCGCGCACACTGGCGATGAGCGCCTACGCCGACCTCGACACCTCGATCCTCGACGAACTGCCGCCGGGCCGCACCCCGGTCAACACCGTGCTGGTCACCGACTCGCGCCGCGTGGAAGTGATCGAGCGCGTACGGGGGGCATGCGCCGAAGGCCGCCAGGCGTATTGGGTGTGCACGCTGATCGAAGAGTCCGAAGAACTCACCTGCCAGGCCGCCGAAACCACGTTCGAAGACCTCACCAGTGCCCTGGGCGAACTCAAGGTAGGGCTGATTCACGGGCGCATGAAGCCTGCGGAAAAAGCCGCGGTCATGGCCGAATTCAAGGCCGGCCAGCTGCAACTGCTGGTGGCCACCACCGTGATCGAAGTGGGGGTGGACGTGCCCAACGCCAGCCTGATGATCATCGAGAACCCCGAGCGCCTGGGCCTGGCGCAATTGCACCAGCTGCGCGGGCGCGTAGGCCGGGGCAGCGCCGCCAGCCATTGCGTGTTGCTGTACCACCCGCCGCTGTCGCAGATCGGCCGTCAGCGCCTGGGGATCATGCGTGAAACCAACGACGGTTTCGTGATCGCCGAAAAAGACCTGGAACTGCGCGGCCCCGGCGAAATGCTCGGCACCCGCCAGACCGGCCTGTTGCAATTCAAGGTCGCGGACCTGATGCGCGACGCCGACTTGCTGCCCGCCGTGCGCGACGCCGCTCAAGCCTTGCTGGAGCGCTGGCCACAACACGTCAGCCCGTTGCTGGATCGCTGGCTGCGCCACGGCCAGCAATACGGCCAAGTGTGACGCCGGCCTCACTTAGGCGACCAACAGATGTAACAAGCTGGTTATACTCCAATAACTGTAGGAAATTGGACCAAGGCCATGTCAGAAGTTGCTCTCGCCACAGCGCCACCGACCGCACCGTCGGTTATTCGGGCGCTGCTTGAAAAGCTCGCCATCAGTTACACGGAAGTTGTCGAACACCCCGGCCTGAACGCCGCACAAAAAGTTCAGGCGGTGCTGCTGGATGACGAAGTGGGCGCCCTGATGGTGTTGTTTCCGCAGAGCCAGTTGCTGGACCTCAATCGCCTCGCCGAACTGACCGGTCGCCGCCTCAAGGCCGTCGCGCCGGAACGCCTGGAGCGCATGCTCGGCAAGCACAACCTGCGCCTGCTGCCCGGCCTGCCGCCGTTGACCAGTTCACCGTGCCTGTACGAAGAAAGCCTGCTGCGCGAACCGACCCTGCTGGTACATTCGGGGGAGGCCGGGGTGCTGCTGCAAATCACCAGCGAAGCGTTCAAGGGCATGCTCACCAAGGCCAGCGCCGGCCACTTCGGCGAGCCGCTGAACCGCATCCGGCCGAACCTCGATCGCCCCAACGATGACCGCGAAGAAATCACCCAGGCGGTGCAGGCGTTCACCGCCCGCCGGATCCAGCAGCGTCTGGAAGCGACCATCGAAATTCCACCGCTGGCCGACACCGCACAAAAAATCATCAAGCTGCGCGTGGACCCCAACGCCACCATCGACGACATCACCGGCGTAGTGGAAACCGACCCGGCCCTGGCCGCGCAGGTCGTGAGCTGGGCGGCCTCGCCTTACTACGCCTCGCCGGGCAAGATCCGCTCCGTGGAAGACGCCATCGTGCGCGTGCTGGGCTTTGACCTGGTGATCAACCTGGCCCTGGGCCTGGCGCTGGGCAAGACCTTGAGCCTGCCCAAGGACCACCCGCACCACACCACGCCGTACTGGCACCAGTCGATCTACACCGCCGCCGTGATCGAAGGCCTGACCCGCGCCATGCCGCGCGCCCAGCGCCCGGAAGCGGGCCTGACCTACCTGGCCGGCCTGCTGCACAACTTCGGCTACCTGCTGCTGGCGCACGTGTTCCCGCCGCACTTCTCGCTGATTTGCCGTCACCTGGAAGTCAACCCGCACCTGTGCCACAGCTACATCGAGCAACACCTGCTGGGCATCAGCCGCGAGCAGATCGGCGGCTGGCTGATGCGCTACTGGGACATGCCGGACGAGCTGTCCACGGCCCTGCGCTTTCAGCATGACCCGACCTACGACGGCCAATACGCCGAGTACCCGAACCTGGTGTGCCTGGCCGTGCGCCTGCTGCGCAGACGCGACATTGGCTCCGGGCCAGACGAAAGCATCCCGGACGAACTGCTCGAACGCCTGGGCCTGAGCCGCGAAAAAGCCGAAGACGTGGTACGCAAGGTGCTCGACGCCGAAGTGATGCTGCGAGAACTCGCCTCACAATTTGGGTAAAAGAGGGGGGCTGCGGCACGCGTTTAGCTTGCCGCGTACGCCCTACCGCGCCGCTTTGCGCTTGCGCAGGTATTTGGTCAGCCCCTGAAACCAAATCACCAAGGCCGGGTTGCCTTTGATTTGCACCGACTTGTCTTGAATGCCCGTCATGAACGCCAGTTGCTTGTTCTTGGCCTGCAACGTGGCGAAACCGTAGGCGGCGTCCTTGAAGGCGATCGCAAAGGCGGGCGTGGCGTGCACCCCGGCGCGGCTGGTGATGCGCTGGTCCTTGACGATGAAGTGACGGGCAACCTTGCCATCTAAGGTCTGCAGCTGGAACACCAGGTCCTTGTCACCCAGCTGCTGCTGGAAGGCGGGGTTGGTGCGGCTGGCTTTGCCCATTAACAGGCCCATCACCCAGAGAAGAAAACGAAATTTCATGCACACGGCCTCAGTGGAATTATTGGGTGGCCGCGGCAGTTTAACGATTTGTTTTCAGAAAACCACCGATCTTGCCCATTAGCAGAAGATCGCCAGTTTTTAGCGCTTATAACCACAAAATGACTGGAGAGTCGCCCAACAAAAATGGGCACCCGACCCCGTCGGCGTGCCCATTTTTCCTCCCGCGCGTAGTGCGTGCCGCGCGTACCGTGCCTTACGGGTTGACGCTGTCTTTGAGCGACTTGCCCGGCTTGAAGGCCACGGTGTTGCTGGCCTTGATCTTCACCGGCTCACCGGTCTGTGGGTTCTTGCCGGTGCGGGCGCCGCGATGGCGTTGCAGGAAGGTGCCGAAGCCGACCAGGGTGACGCTGTCCTTGCGATGCAGGGCGCCGGTGATTTCCTCAAGAACGGCGTTGAGCACACGATTGGCCTGTTCTTTGGTGAGATCCGCTTTTTCAGCGATGGCGGCTGCGAGTTCTGGTTTACGCATAAGTGAAGCCTCTTTGACGGTTTTTTGTTGTTATGTCAGTGCTGCTCATCGTTGGAGCAGCCCCAAGGCGCCGCAGGCTCTACTCTGCGGCAGACGGGAGTGAGGATGGCATGCCATCGGTGCCTGCGCCAGTCTCGCTACGACCTTTCTACCGGGAAACCCGTGCTGATTCCGACAGAACGACCGGTATTTACGCCAGCAACGGCGGCAGTTCCTTGTTCAACGCCAGTTTTTCCATCACCGCCGTTCCTGTCAGCGCGTAACCGAGCAGGCGCCCGCTGGTATCGCGGCAAAGCGCCTTGATATCGGCGCCCTGCCCTTCGACGCTCCACACGCCTTCGGTGCCCCGGGGCGGCGGCGACACCACCAGCGGGCACACCGGGGTTTTCACGGTGATGGGCATCGGCCCGTAGCTCACCGCCGTGGCGTTGCCCGCCAGCGTCTGGGCCAGCGCCCGGGCGCAGCTCATCAGGGGCATGACGTAGAGCAGGTTCAAGCCGTCCACCTCGGCGCAGTCGCCTAGCGCATAGATATTGGCGTGGGACGTCTTCAGGTGACGGTCCACGACCACCCCGCGACCGGTTTGCAAACCGGCCGCGGCGGCCAGGTCCACGCGCGGGCGCAGGCCGATGGCCGACACCACCACATCGCACGGGATCACGCTGCCATCCGACAGGTGCGCGTGCAGCCCGTCGTCGGTGCGTTGCAAGCGGTTGAGCACCGGCCCCAGGTGAAAACGCGCGCCCAGGCCTTCCAGCCCGGCCTGCACTGCCGCAGCGGCGGCGGGGTGCAACAGGGTCGGCATGACTTGCTCGCACGGCGCCACCAGGTCGATCTGGTAGCCGCCCAGGATCAGGTCATTGGCGAACTCGCAGCCGATCAGGCCCGCGCCCAGCAGCAACACGCGGCGCTTACCGGCCGCAGCGGCGCGAAAGCGTGCGTAGTCTTCGAGGTCGTTGATGGGGAAGATCAAGTCGGCGGCATCGCCTTGCACCGGCACACGCACGGTCTCGGCGCCCCAGGCCAGGATCAGGTCGCGATAGGCCACGGCCTCTTCTCCGATCCACAGGCGCTTGTGGCCCGGGTCAATGCCGCTGATGCGGGTGTGGGTGCGCACCTCGGCCTTGAGCTGCTCGGCCATGGTGCCGGGTTCGGCCATGCTCAGGCCGTCGGCATCCTTGTTCTTGCCAAAACCGGTGGAGAGCATGGGCTTGGAGTAGGAGCGCCCGTCATCGGCGGTGATCAGCAACAGCGGGGTTTCGCCATCGAGTTTGCGAAACTCGCGCGCCAGGTTGTAACCCGCCAAACCCGTGCCGATGATCACGACAGGTGCGTTCATTCCTTTCTCCTTGTAGTACGTTTCTTAAATTCAACAATCAGCCGATTTCGATCATCTCGAAATCCATTTTGCCCACGCCGCAATCCGGGCACAGCCAATCTTCAGGGACGTCTTCCCAACGGGTGCCGGGCAGGATTCCGTCATCCGGCCAGCCGTCTTTCTCGTCATAGACCAGGCCGCAGACTACACATTGCCACTTTTTCATTTGCTCGCATCCTCAGGGTTCAGGCGTGTGGCCCACGGTCGATGGATAAAGCCTTGCCGTGCGGCTCAGCGCGTTTTGTACTGATCGGGGCCGCCAGATGCAAGCGGGATCGACACACGGGGCAAAACGCCGGGGCAGCGTGGTAAGCTCGCCGCCTCTTTTGCTGCCGACCATCACCCACCGTGCCGCACTCAAACACCGCTTCTGCTGCTTGCCACTGGCGTTCACGCAGCCTGCTGGACCCTGCGCCCGCCCCGCTCATCCTTGACTGGCTCTTTGACGAAGGCTCGCTCACCCGGCGCCTCACGCACCTGTCCAGCGATGGGTTCAGTGTCACGCCCTTGTCTGAAGGCTGGCAGCCGCTGCGTGACGACGAATGCACCGCCCTGGACCTGCCTGCCGCCAGCGTTGGCTGGGTGCGCGAGGTGTATTTGCGCGGCCATGGCCAGCCCTGGGTGTTCGCCCGCAGCGTGGCGGCGCGCAGTGCGCTGGAAGGCGACGGGTTGCACATGGACGAATTGGGCAGCCGCTCGCTGGGGGAGCTACTGTTTTGCGACCACGCCTTCCGCCGCCAGGCCATTGAAGTGTGCCACTACCCGCCCGCATGGCTGCCCGCGGCCGACCGCACCGCAGGCCTGTGGGCCCGCCGCTCGCGCTTTGATCGCGGCCCGCTGAGCGTGCTGGTGGCCGAAATCTTCCTGCCCGGCCTGTGGCAGGCCGTGCCCGCCTCCCAGGAGACTCGCTGATGTACCAGCGCCTGCTCAAATCCCTGAATCACTTGAACCCCCGCGCCTGGGACTTCGTTCAACTGACCCGCATGGACAAACCCATCGGCATCTACCTGCTGCTGTGGCCCACCCTGTGGGCACTGTGGATCGCCGGCAAGGGCTCGCCCTCACTCGCCAACGTCGCCATCTTCGTGCTGGGCGTGATCCTCACCCGCGCCGGCGGCTGCGTGATCAATGACTGGGCCGACCGCAAAGTGGACGGCCATGTGAAACGCACCGAGTCACGGCCCCTGGCCAGCGGCAAGATCGGCTCCAAGGAAGCGCTGGTGTTTTTTGCCGTGCTGATGAGCTTGAGCTTTGTGCTGGTGCTGCTGACCAACGCCACGACCATCCTGCTGTCGCTGGGCGGCCTGGCGCTGGCGGTCAGCTACCCGTTCATGAAGCGCTACACCTACTACCCGCAAGTGGTGCTGGGGGCGGCGTTTTCGTGGGGCATGCCCATGGCCTTCACCGCCGAAACCGGCAGCCTGCCCGCCACGGCGTGGTTGCTGTACATCGCCAATCTGCTGTGGACGGTGGGGTATGACACCTACTACGCCATGACCGATCGGGATGACGACCTGAAGATCGGCGTCAAATCCACCGCCATTCTGTTTGGCGAGGCCGACCGGGTAATCATCCTGACATTGCAGGGGCTGGCCCTGGGTTGCCTGCTGCTGGCGGGCGCGCGGTTTGAGCTGGGGGGCTGGTTTCACCTGGGCCTGCTCGCGGCGGCCGGGTGTTTTGCCTGGGAGTTCTGGTACACCCGGAGCAAGGACCGCATGAAGTGCTTCAAGGCGTTCTTGCACAACCACTGGGCCGGGTTGGCGATTTTTGTCGGAATTGTGGCGGACTACGCATTCCGGTAAGCCGGGCCGGCGTGGGCTGTTTTGCCGCACGCTATCGCAACCAGGCCCGCCCCACCCGGGAGGAGCGGGCCTGCCGGGTCAAGGCTTGATGATGTGCCAGGCGCCGCCCTTTCCGTCGCCGGTCTTGTCGCCCGCCTTGTGGTCGTCCTTGAAGGTGTAGACCGGCTTGCCCTTGTAGGCCCACTGGCTGGTCTGGTCGTCGCGGGTGATCACGGTCCAGTCGCCGCTGGGCTTGTCGGTGGACTCAGCCTTCAGCGGCGGCCAGTTGGTGGCGCACTGGTCCTTGCACACGGACTTGCCGTCGGCGTCCTTGTCGAAGGTGTAGAGGGTCAGGCCCTTGTGGTCCACCAGGATCCCGTCCTGGGTGTTTGCAGGCTCGGCGGCCACTGCCAGTGTGGGCAGGGTCAACGCGGCCGTTACCAGCAGGGTTTTCCAGGAAACAGTGCGGTAAGTCATCGGAACCTTCCTTTTTTGGTTGTCAGTATTCGGACCCAAAGCGTAGTCCAGAGTGCCGTCTATTGCCGGACCGTCTAAATTACTGTCACACGACTGCAATAATTCCGTTATCTAATGCGGCGCAAGACAGTTAAATGACACGAGGCTTGAGCATGGTTGGCAGAAGTATTCTGATCGTTGACGACGAAGCGTCTATTCGCGAGATGATCGCCGTTGCGTTGGAAATGGCCGGCTATGACTGCCTGGAGGCCGAGAACTCCCAGCAGGCCCACGCCATTATCGTCGACCGCAAGCCGGACCTGATCCTGCTGGACTGGATGCTGCCCGGCACCTCCGGCATCGAACTGGCCCGGCGCCTCAAGCGCGACGAGCTGACCGGGGACATCCCGATCATCATGCTCACCGCCAAGGGCGAAGAGGACAACAAGATCCAGGGCCTGGAAGTGGGCGCGGACGACTACATCACCAAACCGTTTTCCCCCCGCGAGCTGGTCGCCCGTCTGAAGGCCGTGCTGCGCCGCGCCGGCCCGACCGATGGCGAAGCGCCCATCGAAGTCGGCGGCCTGCTGCTGGACCCGATCAGCCACCGCGTGACCATCGACGGCAAGCCTGCCGAAATGGGCCCGACCGAATACCGCCTGCTGCAGTTTTTCATGACTCACCAGGAGCGCGCCTACACCCGCGGGCAGCTGCTGGACCAGGTCTGGGGCGGCAACGTGTATGTGGAGGAGCGCACCGTCGACGTGCACATCCGCCGCCTGCGCAAAGCGTTGGGCGATGCCTACGAGAATCTGGTACAAACCGTGCGCGGAACCGGCTATCGGTTTTCAACCAAAGGTTGAGCAACGAGTGATCAGCGGCCAGTCGCTGCCGTGACGCGTTGACTTGAAGCTTGCCGCTTGACGTTCGCCACTGCTCCAAAGGACCCCACGTGACCCAGAATTGGCACGGCACCCTGATCCGTCACCTGCTCCTGTTGATCACCGGCAGCCTGCTCGTGGGCCTGGTCAGCGGGTATTACGGCTGGAGCCTGGCCGTCGGCCTGGGCCTGTACCTGGGCTGGACCCTCAAGCAACTGCTGCGCCTGCACGAATGGCTGCGCCAGCACAAACCCGATGAACCACCGCCCGACGGCTACGGCCTGTGGGGCGAGGTGTTCGACAGCATCTACCACTTGCAACGCCGCGACCAGAAAGTGCGCGGGCGCCTGCAAGCGGTGATCGACCGGGTGCAGGAGTCCACCGCTGCGCTCAAAGACGCGGTGATCATGCTCGACAGCGACGGCAACCTGGAATGGTGGAACCGCGCCGCCGAAACCCTGCTGGGCCTCAAGACCCCGCAAGACAGCGGCCAGCCGGTGACCAACCTGGTGCGCCACCCGCGCTTCAAGGAATACTTCGAGCAGGAAAACTACGAAGAAGCCCTGGAGATCCCCTCGCCCACCAACGACCGGGTGCGCATCCAGCTCTACCTCACGCGCTACGGCAATAACGAACACCTGATGCTGGTGCGCGACGTGACCCGCATCCATCAGTTGGAACAGATGCGCAAAGACTTCGTCGCCAACGTCTCCCACGAACTGCGCACGCCGCTGACGGTGATCTGCGGCTACCTGGAGACGCTGCTGGACAACGTCGACGACATCAACCCGCGCTGGGGCCGTGCGCTGCAACAGATGCAGCAGCAAGGTTCGCGCATGCAGACCCTGCTCAACGACCTGCTACTGCTGGCCAAGCTTGAAGCCACCGACTACCCCTCGGACAACCACCCGGTGGCCGTGCAAAGCCTGCTGCAAACCGTCAAGAACGACGCCCAGGCGCTGTCCGGCGAGCGCGGGCAAAGCATCACCCTGGAAGCCGACCCGTCGGTGTTGCTCAAGGGCAGCGAAGGCGAGTTGCGCAGCGCGTTTTCCAACCTAGTGTTCAACGCCGTGAAATACACCCAGGACAAGGGCAACATCCGCATCCGCTGGTGGGCAGACGCCCAGGGCGCGCACCTGAGCGTGCAAGACTCCGGCATCGGCATCGACAACAAACACCTGCCGCGCCTCACCGAACGCTTCTACCGCGTCGACTCCAGCCGCAACTCCAACACCGGCGGCACCGGGCTGGGCCTGGCCATCGTCAAGCATGTGCTGTTGCGCCACCGCGCACGGCTGGAGATCAGCAGCGTGCTGGGCCACGGCAGCACCTTCACCTGCCATTTCCCGCCGGTGCAGGTCACCCGCTCGCACCTGGCCCACCAGGACGAGTAAGCCGCGTCCCGCCAAAGGAGACTAGGCAAGCGCCCTGTCAGCCGCTACATTGGCCGACTTGCGCCTGCCTTCCAGGCACACCTGCTCACCCTTTTTGAATAGACGGAACCCGCAAAACCCCATCATGGACCCTTCCCCTGGCATTACCCTCGCGTCACTCTTCGCCGACTTCGGCATGATTCTTTTTGCACTGATCCTGGTACTGCTCAACGGTTTTTTCGTTGCGGCCGAATTTGCCATGGTCAAACTGCGCGCCACCCGGGTCGAGGCCATCGCCCACAAGAACGGCTGGCGCGGGCAGATCCTGCGCACCGTGCACAGCCAGCTCGACGCCTACCTGTCGGCCTGCCAGCTGGGCATCACCCTCGCCTCCCTGGGCCTGGGCTGGGTCGGTGAACCGGCCTTCGCGCACATCCTGGAGCCACTGCTGGACGCGGTAGGCGTGCAGTCGCCGGAAGTGATCAAGGGCGTGTCGTTTTTTGCCGCCTTTTTTGTGATCTCCTACCTGCACATCGTGGTCGGCGAACTGGCCCCCAAATCCTGGGCCATCCGCAAACCCGAGCTGTTGTCCCTGTGGACCGCCGTGCCGCTGTACCTGTTCTACTGGGCCATGTACCCGGCCATTTACCTGCTCAACGCCAGCGCCAACGCCATCCTGCGCATCGCCGGCCAAGGCGAGCCCGGCCCGCATCACGAGCACCATTACAGCCGCGAAGAACTCAAGCTGATCCTGCACTCCAGCCGTGGCCAGGACCCCAGCGACCAAGGCATGCGCGTACTCGCCTCTGCCGTGGAAATGGGCGAGCTGGAAGTGGTGGACTGGGCCAACTCCCGGGAAGACATGGTCACCCTGGACTTCAACGCCCCGCTCAAGGAAATCCTCGCGCTGTTCCGTCGCCACAAATTCAGCCGCTACCCGGTGTTCGACGCCACGCGCGGTGAGTTCGTGGGCCTTTTGCACATCAAGGACCTGCTGCTGGAACTGGCCGACCTGGACCACATCCCCGAATCGTTCAACCTGGCCGAACTGACCCGCCCGCTGGAACGCGTGTCGCGCCACATGCCGCTGTCGCAACTGCTGGAGCAGTTTCGCAAGGGCGGTGCGCACTTCGCCCTGGTGGAAGAAGCCGACGGCAAAGTGATCGGCTACCTCACCATGGAAGACGTGCTGGAAGTGCTGGTAGGCGACATCCAGGACGAACACCGCAAGGCCGAGCGCGGCATCCTGGCCTACCAGCCGGGCAAACTGCTGGTACGCGGCGACACCCCGCTGTTCAAGGTCGAACGCCTGCTGGGCATCGACCTGGACCACATCGAAGCCGAAACCCTCGCCGGGCTGATCTACGAAACCCTCAAACGGGTGCCGGAAGAGGAAGAAGTGCTGGAAGTCGAAGGTCTGCGCATCATCATCAAAAAGATGAAAGGGCCGAAGATCGTGCTGGCCAAGGTGCTGTTGATCGATTGAATCAACCCGGCAGGCGCCCAACGCGGGTGCCTGCCGCAACCGCTACACCGCCAGCGACGTGAGACGGATGTCTACCTCCAACTGAGCCGCCGCCGACAAGTTGACCAGGGCGTCGAGCGAAAACTTGTCGATCTTGCCGCCCAGCACATCGTTGAGCCGGGGTTGGCTGATATTGAGCCGCTTGGCGGCCTCCTTCTGCGACAGCTCCCAACCTCGAATGGTTTGACACAACGCCAGCAGCAGCTTGGCGCGCAAACGCATATTGGCCGCTTGTTGGGGGGTGTCTTCAAGGGCGTCCCAGACGCTGTTGAAACGCTCGGTGTGCAGTGGTTGATCTGTCATGGCGCTTAACTTAGCTCCTGCAATCTGGCCCGGGCCAGCTCGATATCCCGCATTGAGGTTTTTTGTGTGGTTTTGCGCAGCGCATGCAGCACATAAACGGCTTCGGGCCGATTCGCCACGTAGAACACTCGAAACGCTCCTGAGTCGTCGTTAATTCTGATCTCGCTGACACCTCGACCAATGGTCTTCATCGGCTTGCAATCAAAAGGCTGCTCACCTTGCTGCAAGAGGTCCAGCTGAAAACCGGCAGCTCTGCGCGCATCGAGCGGGAAAGACTGAAGGTCTTTGCGCGAGCTGCCTACAAACACCACATCCTTGTGCCTTGGCATTCACTTCTCCTTGAGTGGAAAGCAAAAGCCTAATCGACGATTTGGCCAAGGGCGCAGAGGTGTGTTTCAAGGCGTAGCAGAGCTTGGATAACAACGGCGTGTTACCAAGAGACTATATCGAAACCGATATAAATCAAGCGAGCCGTCTGGAATCAGACGACTGGCCGACAGGAACCCTCAAGCCCCCGGCACAAAATGCTTCTGCGCCGTGCCCCGGGCGATCAGGCGCGACAGGTAGTCGAGTTTCTGGGCGTCCTGGTCGATGAAGCGGAAGGTCAGTTGCAGCCAGTCGCTGTCGGGTTTTGGCTCATAGGCGGCGATGGCGTGCAGGTAGCCGTTGAGGCGGGCCACTTCGGCGTTTTCGCCTTGTTCCAGGTCGAGCACGGCGCTTTCCAGGACTTGGGGCAAGGTGTCGCCACGGCGTACCACCAGCAGCGCTTCCTTGATGCTCAAGCCCTTGATCACGCATTGCTGGGTGCCGCTGGACAGACGCAGCTGGCCCTGGCCACGCCCGCTGGCAGGCGAGGTCGCAGGCGCCGGTTGTGCCGGTGGGTTATTGAGCAAGCCCCTGCTTGGCGCAGGTGCGGGTGCCGGTGCGGGCGCCGCCGTGGGTTTGACCGCTTCGGGCTTGCCACCGGTCAGGGCGCTGAGCGAGTCGTTGGCAAATGCCGAGGTGGCTTTGGTGGGGGCGCTGGCGATCAGGGCGTCGAGGCGGCCGATCTTGGTCAGGGCCTGCTTGACCTTGTTCAGCAACTGCTCGTTGGTGAACGGCTTGCTGACGTAGCCGGACACACCAGCCTGGATCGCCTGCACGACGTTTTCCTTGTCGCCCCGGCTGGTCACCATCACGAACGGCATGGCCTTCAAGTGAGGCTGTTCGCGGCACCAGGTGAGCAGCTCCAGGCCGGACATTTCCGGCATTTCCCAGTCGCACAGGACCATGTCGAACGATTCGCGCATCAGGATGGCCTGGGCTTTTTTGCCGTTCACCGCATCTTCGATCTTGATGCCCAGGAAGTAGTTACGCAGGCACTTCTTCACCAGATCGCGGATAAACGAGGCGTCATCCACCACCAACACACTGACTTTGCTCATCGACCCTTCATCCTATAAAAACCCCGGCAAGCATAACGCTTCACTGATGGCAATTTGCCAAAACTCTCTGATCAACTTTCACGCCCACCAACGAAAACGCCCGACCAAAGGCCGGGCGTCATTGTCACGGGCAATCTTACTTATCGTCAGATTCGTCCGGAACATTAGGGGTTTGGTCGGAAGTGCCTTCGACTTCGGCCTTCATGCGCTTGAGGCCCATGTGCCGCACGTCGGTGCCGCGTACCAGGTAAATCACCAGTTCCGAGATATTGCGCGCGTGGTCGCCAATGCGCTCCAGCGAACGCAGCACCCAGATGATGCTCAACACGCGCGAGATCGAGCGCGGGTCTTCCATCATGTAAGTGGCCAACTCGCGCAGGGCGGTCTTGTATTCGCGGTCGATGATCTTGTCGTACTGGGCCACCGACAACGCCAGCTCGGCGTCAAAGCGCGCAAACGCGTCCAGCGCATCGCGGACCATGTTGCGCACCTGGTCACCGATGTGGCGCACTTCCACATAACCGCGCGGCGCTTCGCCTTCTTCGCACAGCTGGATGGCGCGGCGGGCGATCTTGGTGGCTTCGTCGCCGATGCGCTCCAGGTCAATCACCGACTTGGAGATGCTGATGATCAAGCGCAGGTCGGACGCCGCCGGCTGACGGCGGGCCAGAATGCGCAGGCATTCTTCGTCGATGTTGCGTTCCATCTGGTTGATCTGGTCGTCGATCTCGCGCACTTGCTGGGCCAGGCCCGAGTCGGCCTCGATCAGCGCGGTGACCGCGTCGTTGACTTGTTTTTCCACCAGCCCGCCCATGGCCAGGAGGTGGCTGCGCACCTCCTCGAGCTCGGCGTTGAACTGCGCGGAGATATGGTGGGTCAAGCCTTCCTTCGAAATCATGGTTGTGCTCCGCGTAGCTTTAAGCGCCAAGCTACAAGCTGCAAGTTGATAGGTGTCGTTACTCGAATCGGGCTGACTGGCCGCTTGAAGCGCGGCTCACAACGGCCCCCACTAGCCATAGCGACCGGTGATGTAGTCTTCGGTCTGTTTTTTCGCCGGGTTGGTGAACAGGGTGTCGGTGTCGCCAAACTCCACCAGCTTGCCCATGTACATGAACGCGGTGTAGTCCGATACCCGCGCCGCCTGTTGCATGTTGTGGGTCACGATGACGATGGTGAACTTGGACTTGAGCTCGTAGATCAGCTCTTCCACTTTCAGGGTGGAGATCGGGTCGAGCGCCGAGCACGGTTCGTCGAGCAGCAGCACTTCAGGCTCCACGGCGATGGTACGGGCAATCACCAGACGCTGTTGCTGGCCGCCGGACAGGCCCAGCGCCGAGTCGTGCAGGCGGTCCTTGACCTCGTCCCACAGCGCCGCGCCCTTGAGGGCCCATTCGACGGCTTCGTCGAGCACGCGCTTTTTGTTGATGCCCTGGATACGCAGGCCGTACACGACGTTTTCGTAGATGGTCTTGGGGAACGGGTTGGGCTTCTGGAACACCATGCCCACCCGGCGACGCAGCTCGGCAACGTCTTCGCCCTTACGGTAGATGTTGCTGCCGTAGAGGTTGATGGCGCCTTCCACACGGCAACCGTCCACCAGGTCGTTCATGCGGTTGAAGGTGCGCAACAAGGTCGACTTGCCGCAACCCGACGGGCCGATGAAGGCAGTCACGCGCTGCTTGGGGATGTTCATGCTGACGTTGTACAGGGCCTGCTTCTCGCCGTAGTACAGGCTCAGGTCCGGCACTTCGATGGCCACGGTTTCCTGGGCCAGGCTCAGGCTCTGCTTGTTGCGGCCCAGGGCCGACATGTTGATGCCGTGGGTGTGGGTTTCTTGTTGCATGGTCTTACTCCGTTCTTAGCTGCACGCCTTTAGCGGCAAGCTGCAAGATTTGGGCAGAAGCGGCGTGAAGCGTGCCGCTCGTGGCTAATAGCTAATGGCTTCAGCTGTCCAACGCCTTGTATTTTTCACGCAGGTGGTTACGAATCCACACCGCCGACAGGTTGAGCGTGGCGATCACCAGCACCAGCAACAACGCGGTGGCGTACACCAGCGGGCGCGCGGCTTCGACGTTGGGGCTCTGGAAGCCCACGTCATAAATATGAAAGCCCAGGTGCATGATCTTCTGGTCCAGGTGCAGGTACGGGTAGTTACCGTCCACCGGCAGCGAGGGCGCCAGTTTCACCACGCCCACCAGCATCAGCGGCGCCACTTCACCGGCGGCGCGGGCCACGGCCAGGATCATGCCGGTCATCATCGCGGGGCTGGCCATGGGCAGCACGATCTTCCACAGCGTTTCCGCCTTGGTCGCGCCGAGCGCCAGCGAGCCTTCACGCACGGTGCGCGGGATGCGCGCCAGGCCTTCTTCGGTGGCCACGATCACCACCGGCACCGCCAGCAGCGCCAGGGTCAACGAGGCCCACAGCAGGCCCGGGGTGCCGAAGGTCGGGGCCGGCAGGGCTTCGGGGAAGAACAGCCGGTCGAGCGAGCCGCCCAGCACGTACACGAAAAAGCCCAGGCCAAACACGCCATAGACGATCGCCGGCACGCCCGCCAGGTTGTTCACCGCGATACGGATCACCCGGGTCAACGCGTTCTGCTTGGCGTATTCACGCAGGTACACCGCCGCCAGCACGCCAAACGGGGTCACGATCATCGCCATGATCAGGGTCATCATCACGGTGCCGAAGATCGCCGGGAAAATCCCGCCTTCGGTGTTGGCTTCCCGCGGGTCGTCGCTGAGAAATTCCCACACCTTGCTGAAGTAGAAACCGACCTTGGTCGCGTAGCCCATCGCGTTCGGCTGGTAGGCGTGCACCACCTTGCCGATGTCGATCTGGACTTCTTTACCGTTGCCATCCCGGGCGGTGAGGCTGTCGCGGTTGACCTGGGTGTGCAGCTCGGACAGGCGCGCCTCGACGTCTTTGTAACGGGCGTTCAGTTCGGCGCGGCCCGCTTCCATGTCGGCCTGGGCGGCGGCGTCCAGCTTGCCCTCCAGCTCCAGCTTGCGACCGTGCAGGCGGATGCGTTCCAGGCCTGCGTTGATCGAGCCGATGTCGGATTTTTCCAGGGTCTTGAGCTGGCTGGCGAGTGCGCTGACGCGGTCGATCCGCGCCTGCAGCTCAGGCCAGGCGGCAGCGCCTTCGGCGACGACCTTGCCGTCTTCCTTGACGTTGACCAGCGTGCCGTAGAAGTTGCCCCACTCGCGGCGCTCGAGGGTCATCAGCTCGGCAGGCCGGGTCTGGCCGGTCAGCCACTCGCCGACGATCCAGGTGAAGTCGTTGCCGTTCAGGTCGCGGTTGCCGATCTTGATCAGCTCGCGGGTCATGAATTCCGGGCCCTGGTCCGGCACCGGCAAGCCGGCACTTTTCAGGCGCTCGCGGGGCACTTCTTCTTTTTGCACCACTTCGCCGATGACGACATGGTTTTCCTGGCCCGGCACGTTGTAGCTGGCCTGGATCAGGTCGGCCGGCCAGAAGTGGCCCAGGCCACGCACGGCAATCACGGCCAGCAAGCCAATGGTCATGATGACCGCGATGGACACCGCGCCACCGCTGATCCAGACACCCGGGGCGCCGCTCTTGAACCATCCATTCAGGGAGTTCTGTTTCACAGACTTCTACCTTTTCTTAAAGCGACGAGTATTTCTTGCGCAGACGCTGACGGATCAGCTCCGCGAGGGTGTTCATGATGAAGGTGAACAGCAGCAGCACCAGGGCCGAGAGGAACAGCACGCGGTAGTGGCTACCGCCCACTTCCGACTCGGGCATCTCCACCGCCACGTTCGCCGCCAGCGTGCGCAGGCCTTCGAACAGGTTCATCTCCATCACCGGGGTGTTGCCGGTGGCCATCAGCACGATCATGGTTTCACCCACGGCGCGGCCCATGCCGATCATCAGCGCGGAGAAAATCCCCGGGCTGGCGGTGAGGATCACCACGCGGGTCATGGTCTGCCAGGCGGTGGCGCCCAGGGCCAGCGAGCCCAGGGTGAGGCCGCGCGGCACGCTGAACACGGCGTCTTCGGCGATGGAATAGATGTTGGGGATCACCGCAAACCCCATGGCCAGGCCCACGACCAGGGCGTTGCGCTGGTCGTAGGTGATGCCCAGGTCGTGGGAAATCCACAGGCGCATGTCGCCGCCAAAGAACCAGGTTTCCAGGTACGGGCTCATGTACAGCGAGAGCCAGCCTACAAACAGGATCACCGGGATCAGGATCGCGCTTTCCCAGCCGTCCGGCACCCGCAGGCGCAGCGACTCGGGCAGGCGGCTGAACACGAAACCGGCCACCAGGATGCCCACCGGCAACAGCAGCAACAGGCTGAAGATGCCCGGCAAGTGCCCTTCGACATACGGCGCCAGGAACAGGCCGGCGAAGAAGCCCAGGATCACCGTGGGCATGGCCTCCATCAATTCGATCACCGGCTTGACCTTGCGGCGCAGGCTCGGGGCCATGAAGTAGGCGGTGTAGATCGCTGCGGCAACCGCCAGCGGCGCGGCCAACAACATGGCGTAGAACGCCGCCTTGAGCGTGCCGAACGTCAACGGCGCCAGGCTCATCTTGGGCTCGAAGTCGGTGTTGGCGGCGGTCGATTGCCAGACGTATTTAGGCTCGTCGTAGTTTTCGTACCAGACCTTGCTCCACAACGCGCTCCAGGACACTTCCGGGTGCGGGTTGTCCAGCGCCAGCGGTTGCAGCTTGTCGCCCGCTTCGACAATCACACGGTTGGCGCGTGGCGACAGGCCAAACAGGCCCTTGCCTTCAACCACCTGGTCGACCAGCAGGGTGCGGTGCGCGGTGCTGTGAAACACACCGAACTTGCCGGAGGCGTCGAGGGCGGTGAAGCCTTTGCGCCGTTCTTCGGCGGTGATCTCAACGATGGGCGCAGTGCCCATCTGGAAGGTACGGATCTGTTTGAAACGCTGCTCGCCGTCCGGGTCGCGGGCCATGAACCACTGGGCCAGGCCGCCCTTGGAGTTACCGACGATCAGCGAGATACCGCCCACCAGCTGGGTGCTGGCGGTGATTTCGGCACCGGCGTCTTCCGAGAGTTTGTAGCGGCCATTGAGGCTCTTGTCGCGCAGGTTGAACACATCGGCCTGGGCACGCCCGTTGACCACGTACAGCCACTGCTGGCGCGGGTCGACGAATATGGCTTTGACCGGCTCGGTCATCTGCGGCAAGTCGATGCGCTTCTGCTCGGTGGTGACCTCGTCGGTCATCAGGTTTTCTTCACGGCTGATCGCCAGCACGTTCAGATGCGAGCCACTGGAACCGGCCACCACCAGCGACGAATCGGTGGCGTTCAATGCGACGTGTTCCAGCGGGCTGCCTTGCTCGTCGAGGGCGATAGGTGTTTCGCCGTAGGGGTATTCGATGGCCGGCGTAATGGTTTTCTTGCCGTCCGGGTAGGACACCTTATAGGTGTGGCGGAACACCAGGACCTGGCCATTGGACAGTCCCAGGATCACCAGCGGGCTGCCCGGTTGGTCCTTGCTGATCGACACCACGCTGGCACCGGCCGGCACCGGCAGGTCGATACGCTTGAGCTCGGCCCCGCTGTCCACATTAAAGAACAACGCCTGGCCCTTGTCGGAGAGCCGCATGGCGACCTGGTTCTGTTCTTCCATCGAGATCAACAGCGGCTTGCCCGCGTCCTGGATCCAGGCGGGCGTGAGCGCCTCGTCGCGGGTCAGGCTCGCGCCGTGGAACAGCGGTGCGACCACGTAGGCGAGAAAGAAGAAAATCAGGGTGATGGCGCCGAGAACGGCGAGGCCGCCGACCAGCACGTACCAGCGGGTCAGGCGGTCCTTGAGCGCACGAATGCGGCGCTTGCGTTGCAGCTCTGGCGTATTGAAATCAATGCGCTTGGGGGGAGAAGTCGTCGTCATGGTGGAATTGGCCAAATCATTCATGCGCACACCCTAGCGGTCCTGTATGACAGAAAGATGACAGTGCAGTGACGCACGAAATCCACCGCGTGCGGGGAGCGCAGCGGATTCGGAAAATTGGAGGCGAGGTCCGGGTCTGTGGACCCCGCCCTGGCCATGAACCTGAACAATGTCCAGGTTCACAGCGGCGTCGCAGAAGGCTTAGTTGCCTTCTTTCAGGCCCAGGTCAGCCAGTGCCTTGGCGGCGACTTTGGCTGGCAGCGGGATGTAACCGTCTTTGACGACCACTTCCTGACCCTGTTTGGACAGGACCAGTTTCACGAACTCGGCTTCCAGCGGGGCCAGAGGCTTGTTCGGGGCCTTGTTGACGTACACGTACAGGAAGCGCGACAGCGGGTATTTGCCGTTCAGGGCGTTTTCTTCACTGTCTTCGATGAAGTCAGTGCTGCCTTTCTTGGCCAGGGCCACGGTCTTCACGCTGGCGGTCTTGTAACCGATGCCCGAGTAACCGATGCCGTTCAGCGAGGAACTGATGGACTGAACCACCGACGCCGAACCCGGTTGCTCGTTCACGTTGGCCTTGTAGTCGCCTTTGCACAGGGCTTCTTCTTTGAAGTAGCCGTAGGTGCCCGATACCGAGTTACGACCGAACAGCTGCACCGGCTTGTTGGCCAGGTCGCCGGTCACACCCAGGTCGCCCCAGGTTTTCACGTCGGCCTTGGCGCCGCACAGGCGAGTCGAGGAGAAGATCGCGTCGACTTGTTCCATGGTCAGGTGCTGGATCGGGTTGTCCTTGTGCACAAACACGGCCAGCGCATCCACGGCCACCGGGATAGCGGTTGGCTTGTAGCCGTACTTCTGCTCGAAGGCCGCCAGTTCGGTGTCCTTCATCTTGCGGCTCATCGGGCCCAGGTTGGAGGTGCCTTCAGTCAACGCAGGGGGCGCAGTGGCGGAGCCTGCAGCCTGGATCTGGATGTTGACGTTCGGGTATTCCTTTTTATAGGACTCGGCCCACAGGGTCATCAGGTTAGCCAGGGTGTCAGAACCGACGCTGGACAGGTTGCCCGATACACCCGTGGTCTTGGTGTAAGCCGCAATCGCCGGGTCAACACCAGCGGCCACCGCGTGGGCAGTCGCAACGCCAGCGGCGACAAACGTCATTGCCGCCATCAAACGCTTCAGTTTCATGCCTTGCTCCTAGCAGATAGGGGTAGTGGGATCGGGGCCAAGTATCAGTAGGCCGTGTGAACACTCTATGTCCGTAATGTGACAATTAGATGAAAGGCCACTATTGGGAGAAAGCACGGAAACGACAGGAAATGTCCCGGAATACGGGACTTGCGCGGGATATGAGCGATGGGTGTTGCGCTATTTCAGAAATACTCTGTAACCGTTATATAAACATCGTGGTGTGGATTCCCGCGCAAAGCACGGGAACCCACCAGAAACCTACCGCCCTTTCTTCCACAAATACCCACCCACCAACATCCCCATCACGCACAGCACCGCCACGTAATACGCCGGGCCCATGGCGCTTTCCTTCATCAGCAGCGACACCACCAGCGGCGTCAGGCCGCCAAAGATCGCGTAGGCCACGTTGTAGGAAAACGACAGGCCGCTGAACCGCACCACGGCGGGGAATGCCTTGACCATCACGTAGGGCACCACGCCTACGGTGCCCACGAACAGGCCGGTCAGGGTGTAGAGCGGGAACAGCCAGTCGGGGTGCGCCGCCAGGCTGTGGTAGAGCGTCCACGAAGTGGCCAGCAACAGCGCGCAGCCCGCGATCAGTACGCGGCCGGCGCCGAAGCGGTCGGCCAGGGCGCCGGAGGCGATGCAGCCCAGGCTCAGGGTGACGATGGCCAGGCTGTTGGCCTGTAGCGATGCGGTCGGGCTGAAGTGGTAGACGGTCTGCAACAGGGTCGGGGTCATCAGGATGACGACGACGATACCGGCCGACAGCAACCAGGTCAGCAACATCGACAGCACGATGGCGCCGCGGTGGTCACGCACCACGGCGCGCAGCGGCAGTTCGGCGGCCAGCGCCTTGCGTTGCTGCATCTCGGCGAAAATCGGGGTTTCGTGCAACCAGCGGCGCAGGTACACCGACAGCAGGCCGAATACACCGCCCAGCAGGAACGGGATGCGCCAGGCGTAATCCACCACCTGCTCGGGGCTGTAGAGCGTGTTGATGGCCGTGGCCACCAGCGAACCCAACAGAATCCCGGCCGTCAGCCCGCTGGTGAGGGTGCCGCAGGCGTAGCCGATGTGCCGGGGCGGCACGTGTTCAGACACAAACACCCACGCGCCCGGCACTTCGCCGCCAATCGCCGCGCCCTGGATCACCCGCATCAGCAGCAACAGGATCGGCGCCCACAGGCCGATCTGCGCATACGTGGGCAACAGGCCCATGATCAGCGTCGGCACGGCCATCATGAAGATGCTCAACGTGAACATCTTCTTGCGCCCCAGCAGGTCGCCGAAGTGCGCCATCACAATCCCGCCCAGCGGCCGCGCCAGGTAACCGGCGGCAAAGATGCCAAAGGTCTGCAACATGCGCAGCCAGTCGGGCATGTCCAGGGGGAAGAACAGTTTTCCGACCACGGTGGCGAAAAACACAAAGATGATGAAGTCGTAGAACTCCAGCGCGCCGCCCAGGGCAGACAGCGACAGGGTTTTGTAGTCGTTGCGGGTCAGCGGGCGCGACGTGGGCGCGCTGCTTGCGGGCACGGAGGACATGGCAAGGCTTCTCTTGTTATCGGGGCGGCAGACGCATAACCCCGGCAAGTGCCGGGGTCGGTTGGGCACGATAACAAATCGCCTGCAAAAGCACAGCGTCGCTTAACGCCCGCGTTTCCACAGGTAGGCGCCCACCAGCATGCCCACCGCGCTCACCAGCGCCACATAGTAAGCCGGCCCCATCGGGCTTTCCTTGAGCAACAGCGAAACGAACACCGGGCTCAAGCCACCCAGCACCGCGTACGCCAGGTTGTAGGAAAATGACAGCCCGCTGAACCGCACCGCCGCCGGGAACCCTTTGACCATGACATACGGCGCGGTGGCCACGGTGCCCACGAACAGCCCCGTGAGGGTATACAACGGGAACAACCAGTCCGGATGGGCCGCCAGGCTCGCGTACAACGCCCAGCACAACACCAGCAGGCCCGCGCAACCAAACACCAGCACCCGGCCCGCGCCGATGCGGTCCGACAGCCAGCCAGCGACCACCACACCCACACTCAGGGCCAGGATGGCCAGGATATTGGCCTGCAGCGCGACCTTGGCCGGGAAGTGATACACCCCCTGCAACAGCGCGGGCGTCATCAAGATCACCACCACCACGCCGGCCGACAGCAGCCAGGTCAGCAGCACCGACAGCACGATCGACTCGCGATGTTCACGCAGCACTGCGCGCAACGGCACTTCGGCGGCCAGCGCCTTGCGTTGTTGCAGTTCGGCAAACACCGGGGTTTCGTGCAGCCAGCGGCGCAGGTACACCGACAACAGGCCAAACACCCCGCCCAGCAGGAACGGAATGCGCCAGGCGTAATCCGCCATCTGCTCCGGGGTGTAGAGGCTGTTCATGCTGGTCGCGACCAGCGAGCCGAGCAAAATCCCCAGGTTCAGGCCCACGGTCAGCACACCCACGGCATACCCGATGCGCTTGGCCGGCACGTGCTCGGCGACAAACACCCACGAACCCGGCACTTCACCGCCAATGGCGGCGCCCTGGATGATGCGCATCAACAGCAACAGCACCGGCGCCAGCAGGCCTACCTGGGCATACGTCGGCAGCAGACCGATGGCCAGGGTGGGCAACGCCATCAGGAAGATGCTCAGGGTAAACATCTTCTTGCGGCCCAGCAGGTCGCCAAAGTGCGCCATCACGATGCCGCCCAGTGGGCGGATCAGGTAACCGGCCGCGAAAATCCCGAAGGTCTGGATCAGGCGCATCCACTCGGGCATGTCCGGGGGGAAAAACAGCTTGCCCACCACCGCCGCAAAAAACACGAAGATGATGAAGTCATAGAACTCCAGCGCGCTGCCCAGGGCAGACAGCGACAGGGTTTTATAGTCGTTGCGGGTCAACGGGCGCACGGGTTGCGCGGTGCTTGCAGGCACGGAAGACATGGCGGGAAATCTCTGAAGAGGCGGTACTGACTCAGTAAACAGCCGATGCGTAGGAAATATTCCCGCAATCTGTAGTCAATTTAATACTGAGTGGAATCGGCGCAGGAACAGTTCCTTGAAAAAACCGCATTACAGCGGCGATTGTCGAGCAAATAAGCGCCTGCGAGGTCGTCGTGACGCCAGCGGCCCGATATACTCGGCCACTGCAAGCGCCAAACCCGCATGCTTGAGGGGCTACTGTGCCAAAGCGTCGCTGGGGGTCACCCCGCCGATTTCGCCGCGTTTCCCCTGAGTACGCCAGACGAGAAACGTAGCTCGCTTCGCGTGTTGGTGCTGAAACGTTTTTCCACAAAGACGGCTATCCACTTCAAACACCCATCAAGCGTCACGGGTCAGAGGCACCAGCATGATCGAACTCGAACAAGAAGATCCTATCCCGCAGGGCGACCTTGCCTTGCAAATCACCGCCCTCCCACGGGAAACCAACGGGTTTGGCGATATTTTCGGCGGTTGGCTGGTGTCCCAGATGGACCTCGCCGGCACCGCCATGGCCAGCAAAGTGGCCGGTGGCCGCGTGGCGACCGTGGCGATCGACCGCATGGCCTTCCTGGTCCCGGTGGCCGTGGGCGCGCAGTTGTCCTTTTATACCCAGGCGCTGGAAATCGGCCGCAGCTCGATCCAGATGATGGTCGAGGTATGGAGCGACGACCCGCTGTCCAGCGAATGGCGCAAGGTCACCGAAGCGGTGTTCGTGTTTGTCGCCATCGACGGCAGCGGCCGTACCCGCTCGGTTCCGCCACGCGCCCGTTAACCCAAGCCCCCTGAGAGCCTGCCCATGTCCGAACACACCGTTGAAACCCTCCAGCTGGGTGAACTGAGCGCCTGGCGCATCCGTCATGCCGGCGCCGAGCTGGTGGTGGCGCAGCAAGGCGCGCACATCGTCAGTTACCAGCGTGAGGGCGAGCAGCCGCTGATCTGGCCCAACGACGCGGTGGTGTTCAAAAAAGGCAAGGGCATCCGCACCGGCGTACCGGTGTGCTGGCCATGGTTTGGCGTGTTTGACCGCAACCCGCAAAGCGTGACAGCCATGCGCCAGGCTGACGAACCGGCAGGCGCCCACGGTTTTGTGCGCACGGCGGACTGGACCCTGGCCGCGGTCGAAAACGAAGGCGCGGCCCTGCGCGTCGATTTGGTGCTGACAGCGCCCGAAGGCGGCTACCCCGAGTGGCCCCATCAGGTGGACCTCACGCTCAGCCTGCTGCTGGACGATCAACTGCACATTCGCCTCACCAGCCACAACCGCGGCCACGAAACGGTGACGCTCAGCCAGGCGCTGCACACCTACTTCGCCGTGAGCGATGTGCGCAACGTGCAGGTCGAGGGTGTGGACGGGCTGGCGTACATCGACACCGCCGACGCCTGGAAAACCAAGACCCAAAGCGGCCTGCTGCACTTTACCGGCGAAACCGACCGCATTTACCCCGACACCCCGGCGCAGTTGAGCATTGTCGATAAGGCCTGGCAGCGCCGCATCCAGCTCACCAGCACCGGCTCGCGCTCGACCATCATCTGGAACCCCTGGACCGAGCGTGCCAAGGCGTTCAACGACATGGCCGATGACGGCTGGCAGGGGATGCTGTGCATCGAAACCGCGAACGTACTGGATGACGTGGTCAGCCTCGAGCCCGGCGCGCGCCACACCCTGGGCGTGAGCCTGGCCGCCATCGCGCTGTAGGCCGGCGCCTGCGAGAGCCGGGCCCTTAGAGGTCCGACTCTTTCACCACCCGCACTTTGCCCGCATCGAGCGCATACGCCGCATCGGCCAGGTCGTTGTTGACCTTCTCCACCTTCAACGTGCCGCTTACCCACAGCGGTGTGTAGATGTCATCGAGCTTGAGGCCCTTTGGGTAACGCACCAGCACCAGTTGATTGGGCGGCGGCGGCGGCACATGAATGCACGCGCCCGGGTACGGCACTAGAAAGAACAGCGTGCTGCGGCCCTTGGCGTCGGTTTCCAGCGGCACCGGGTAGCCGCCAATACGAATGTTCTTGCCGTTCATGGCCGCCACGGTCTTGGTCGAATACATCACCGCTGGCAAGCCCTTGCTTTGCTTCAAGCCCCCCTTGGCGGTAAAGGTGCCTTGGGCTTCCGGGGAGTTGTGGTCGATTTCCGGCATGGCTTCGAGGGCTTTCTGGTCTGATTCGGGCATCAGGTCCAGCCAGTCGGTTTCCGGCAGTTCGCCAGCATGGGCCAGGCTTGAGCCCAGCAAAAGGAGAGTCAACAGGAGACGGCGCATGAGGGGGCTCGGCAGGAAAAACAGTGCCGTATTCTAGCCCTCCGCGCCTGCGCCGCGCAGAGGGCTTGCGTGCTAAATCATTTCTTTTTCAGCACGCCGTAGAGCACCAGCAACACAATGGCGCCGATCAACGCGCCAAGGAACCCGGCCCCCTGGCCTGCCTGGTAAATGCCCAGCGCCTGGCCACCGTAAGTGGCCACGAGGGAACCTGCGATACCCAGCAGCACAGTCATGATAAAGCCCATGCTGTCATCGCCCGGTTTCAGGAAGCGCGCCAGCAGGCCGACGATAAAGCCGATAAAGATGGTTCCGATAATGCCCATGGCAGTGCCCTCAAAATGAAGTGAAGTCGCTCAAAGCCTAGTCAGGCTTTTGCTTCCTGCAATCAGAGGGTGGCGGATACCAATGGTTCCCGCCGCGCCTTGGGTTATTGCTCGGCGATCAGCGCTTGAACCTTGAGGATCTGCGCGTCCAGCGTCGCACGGTCGTGGCTGCGCAAATTGGCATGACCCACCTTGCGCCCCACCTTGAACGCCTTGCCGTAGTGGTGCAGGTGGCAGTCGTCGATGGCGATGACTTTTTCGACCGCAGGCACGGTGCCGATGAAGTTGAGCATGGCGCTCTCGCCGACCTTGGCCGTGGAACCCAGCGGCAAGCCCGCAACCGCCCGCAGGTGGTTTTCGAACTGGCTGCACTCGGCGCCTTCGGTGGTCCAGTGCCCGGAGTTGTGCACGCGCGGGGCGATTTCGTTGGCCTTGAGGCCACCGTCCACTTCAAAGAACTCGAACGCCATCACGCCCACGTAATCGAGTTGCTTGAGCACGCGGCTGGAATAGTCTTCGGCCAAGGCCTGCAACGGGTGGTCGGCGCTGGCCACCGACAGCTTGAGAATGCCGCTCTCGTGGGTGTTGTGCACCAACGGGTAGAAGCGCGTTTCGCCATCACGGGCGCGCACGGCAATCAGCGAGACTTCGCCGGTGAACGGCACGAAGCCTTCCAGCAGGCAAGCCACGCTGCCCAGCTCGGCAAAGGTGCCGACCACATCGGCGGCGGTGCGCAACACCTTTTGGCCCTTGCCGTCGTACCCCAGGGTGCGGGTTTTCAGCACGGCAGGCAGGCCGATGCTGGCCACCGCAGCGTCCAGGTCGGCCTGGGACTGGATGTCGGCGAAAGCCGGGGTCGGAATGCCCAGGTCCTTGAACATGCTCTTTTCGAACCAACGGTCGCGAGCGATGCGCAGGGCTTCGGCGCTGGGGTACACCGGCACGAACTGCGAGAGAAAGGCCACGGTTTCGGCCGGGACGCTCTCGAACTCGAAGGTCACCAGGTCCACTTCATCGGCCAGTTGGCGCAGGTGGTCCTGGTCGCCGTAATCGGCGCGCAAGTGTTCACCCAGGGCGGCCGCGCAAGCGTCCGGCGCCGGATCCAGGAACGCGAAGTTCATCCCCAGCGGCGTTCCCGCCAGGGCCAGCATGCGGCCCAGTTGGCCGCCACCGATTACACCGATTTTCATCAATCAACCTCAGGCGATGCGTGGGTCTGGATTGTCCAGCACGTTGTCCGTCTGCTCGGCGCGAAATTTCTTCAGGGCCGCGTGGAACTGCGGGTGCTTGGCCCCCAGGATGCTGGCGGACAACAGCGCGGCGTTGATCGCCCCCGCCTTGCCGATAGCCAGCGTGGCCACCGGAATACCGGCCGGCATCTGCACGATGGACAGCAGCGAGTCCACGCCCGAGAGCATCGACGATTGCACCGGCACGCCCAGCACCGGCAGGTGGGTCTTGGCGGCGCACATGCCCGGCAAGTGGGCCGCACCACCGGCACCGGCGATGATCACCTCGATGCCACGGGATTCAGCCTCATCGGCATACTGGAACAGCAAGTCCGGGGTGCGGTGGGCAGAAACCACCTTCACTTCAAAGGGAATGCCGAGTTTTTCCAGCATATCGGCGGTGTGGCTAAGGGTGGACCAATCGGACTTGGAGCCCATGATCACGCCAACCAATGCACTCATCGTCGTGCCTCTTCTCTCTGGGCGCCCGCAGGCGCGTCAAAAAACAACAAGCCACGCGGGAAATCCGGCGTGGCTTGGTGTACGAATAATGGCCGGTTGAGCCGGCCGAAGGCCGCGCAGTATACCGTAATAACGCAGATAAACAGCCCCTCGAATGACCATCTGTCTTATGCCTGAAAGCGGCCAATTTACTGACTTTCAAGTCAACCTGACGAGCCCTCCCGAGGCACGAAACATCAGCACCGCGACGATGAATACCGCTACTGCATTTGGCTATGGCTCCGACAGGCAATCGAAGGATCCGGCCCTATCGTGATCGGCATCACGCCGTGCGTGCATCGATAACCACAAGGACCGTCTCATGACTACATCGATTGACTACTATCGCTTCCTGCCCGAGCCTCACGCCATCCTCAGCCTGACACCGCCTGAAACGGCCGCGCTGTTGAAGGTACTGAACAAAAACGTCCTCTACACCCTCGGCAACATCCCCACCCGCCCGGTCAGCGCGCTGAGGCTGCTGATAGAGGTCCTCGAACCTTTTCTTAAAACACCCGAGCTGGAAAAGATTTTCTACGGCCCCCCGCCCTTCGTCACGCCGCAGCAGACCTTATATGAACTGTATAAGGAGCTCGCGCTGTTCAATACCCTGCCCGCCACCTACGACACTACGCGGGGGTTTTTCTACACCGTTGAAAACGGCGTCTTGAACATGCTGCCGGACGACTGCCAGACACGGCTGAGAGTCACCCTGCAGAACCTGCAGGGCATCGAGTTCTACCTCAGAGACCTTGCCGACTTCTGGCAGTCCAAGCACCTGCACAGCGACATGACCAATGGGCAATACGTCGCCCGGGCCTTTGCCGCCCGACTGCAGTGTGAAGCATTGCTCCGGCTGGCGGATGGCTCACTGGGCCTTGAGAGTGTGGCGCTGATCACCCTGCTGGCCTCGCCAGGGCACCTCTCTGGTTGCCACCTTTACCAACTGTCGATCAGAGATGAGCAATACCAGGCCGAGGTGCCTTTGTTTGGGGCTTTTGCCATCACCCGCAAGGCCGCAAGCGAGGTTGCCGGGCAAAATCCCTGCGTGCTGTATGTGCCGGGGCTCGAATTGCAAGCGTTTTACTCCCCCGCGTTGCTCAAAGCCCATGTCATAGCAGAGCTGGGCCCGGGCTCGCTCCACCGGGGGCTGCCGTGCATTGATCGAAACCAGCTGCAGCGTGTCGAAACCCTGGTAAAGCAGGGCCTGCACGATGGTCACCTCAGCCTGTCGCCGGTGGTGTTCAGCCAGTATTTCTACGCCGATGTGATGCTTTCACTGGTCAACATGCAACGAAGAAACGTCAGGCACGCGTGGGCCTGGGCGCAACCTCAGTCCGGCAAGCCAGCCTACTGGACGAACCAAATCATCGAGACGGCGTCCGACCTCAGGTCAGTGATGACCTTTGAAACAACCGTGCAAAAACACGCGGCGCCGGCCATCGCCGCATTCGAGAAAACACAGCCCCCCAAACCGGCACCCGCCGCACTTCCGACAGCGCCAAAGCCCATCAACTTGACGGTGTACATTCACGATGACCTGAAAAACAGCGCGCGATTAGCAATCGCGCGCCATGCGTTTTTTTCCTGGCTGGAAACGGAACTTGAAGAGGTATCCGGTCGCAAGGTTTCCATCACGTTCATCCAGCCTGACGGTACTTGCGCACTGACCGGTTTCAACTACAAAGGTGATTACGTACAAGTGCTCGCCGCCTGGAAGGAACGTGTTGTCGAGCACTTGAACAAGACGGCCTCATCCTATTCGCCGCTGGATCTATTCCTGCTGCTGACCCGCGACAACATCAGCGACACCGTCGCCGGCATGGCGCATCTTTACAGCAGTTTCGCCGTTGCAGCGACTACGTACCATCGAGCTGCCGCCCACGAAGTCGGGCATATGCTCGGTGCAGTGCATGAAGACGGCGACAATGTTTTCAACGGCTGGTGGAACGAAACGGTGATGAAAGATAAGGACGTATTCTCCTTTCTGAGGGGTAATGCCTACCGCTTCAGCGATAAGAACCGCAACAACATTCGCACCTACCTCAGCCAATTTGATTAACGTGCGAGGGTGAAGGGTTGCTGCGGGCGGGCTTCGCCCTTGTCAACTGGCGGGGCTCGCCGCGCCGCCTTCCAGCTTGCGCCATAACAGCCGCACATTCGCCTTGCGCACCAGCGCGCAGCGGTACAGGCGAATCTCCAGCGGCACATGCCACTGCGCGCCGCCGCACACCACCAGCTCACCGCGCGCCAGTTCGGCGCGCACGCTGAGCCTGGGCACCCAGGCGATTCCCAGGCCCTCCAGCGCCATGCTTTTGAGGCTGTCGGCCATCGCGGTTTCATAAATAGTGGTGAACCGAAGCGCCCGCTGGCGCAGCAACAGGTTGACCGAACGGCCCAGAAAGGCCCCCGCGCTGTAGGCCAGCAGTGGCACACTGCCCTCGCCCTCCAGGTCGAACAGCGGCTTGCCTTCGGCATCGGCCGCGCACACGGGGAGCATTTCGGTGTGGCCCAGGTGCAGCGAGGGGAAGATCTCGGCGTCCATCTGCAACGCCGCATCGGGGTCGTAGAAGGCCAGCATCAAGTCGCAACCGCCCTCGCGCAGCGCGTGCACGGCGTCGCCCACGTTGGTGGCCACCAGCCGCGTGGCGATGTTCAAGCCATCGTTGCGCAACTGGGCAATCCAGCGCGGGAAGAAGCCCAGCGCCAGCGAATGCGCCGCCGCCACCTGGATCACTTCCCCCTGCCCGCCTTCCAGGTGATGCAGGTGGCGCACCACCTCGCCCAGCTGTTCGACCACGGTACGCGCCGTCACCAGAAACAACTGCCCCGCGGCGGTCAGTTCCACCGGCGTGCGTGAGCGATTGACCAGGGTCAGCCCCAGCGCCGCCTCCAGGCTGCGGATCCGGCGGCTGAACGCCGGCTGGGTCACGAAGCGCCGCTCTGCCGCTTGCGAGAAGCTGCGGGTCGCCGCCAGGGCGCTGAAGTCTTCCAGCCATTTACTTTCAAGGTTCATCCCATCCTCCCGGGCGTGCACCTTTTTGGTACACACGCCCGCCATGATAACCGGGTCACACCCACATTATGCCGTTTATGCATAGGTCAGTGCTGAACAGCATTGGCCCAAAATTTTGTGAAAGCCTAGGATTCACAGCGTTCCGGCCAGTTCCGGGTCCCTATCGAGATGATTTCTATCATGTCCTCCGCTGCATCTTTCCGCACAGAAAAAGACCTGCTTGGCGTACTCGACGTACCGGCTCAAGCGTATTACGGCATCCAGACCCTGCGAGCCGTGAATAACTTCCGTCTCTCCGGCGTTCCGATTTCGCATTACCCCAAACTGGTGGTCGGTCTGGCCATGGTCAAGCAAGCGGCGGCCGACGCCAACCGCGAGCTGGGCCAACTCAGCGAAGCCAAGCACGCGGCCATCAGCGAGGCCTGTGCCCGCCTGATTCGCGGCGATTTCCACGAAGAGTTCGTGGTGGACATGATTCAAGGCGGCGCCGGCACTTCAACCAACATGAATGCCAACGAAGTGATCGCCAACATCGCGCTGGAGGCCATGGGCCACCAGAAAGGCGAATACCAGTACCTGCACCCCAACAACGACGTGAACATGGCGCAGTCCACCAACGACGCCTACCCCACCGCGATCCGCCTGGGCTTGCTGCTGGGCCACGACGCGTTGCTGGCCAGCCTGGACAGCCTGATCCAGTCCTTCGCAGCCAAGGGTGAAGAATTCGCCCACGTCCTGAAAATGGGCCGCACCCAGCTGCAAGACGCCGTGCCGATGACCCTCGGCCAAGAATTCCGTGCGTTCGCCACCACCCTGGGTGAAGACCTGGCCCGCCTGAAAACCCTGGCGCCAGAGCTGCTCACCGAAGTGAACCTGGGCGGCACCGCCATCGGCACCGGCATCAACGCCGACCCGCGCTACCAAGCCCTGGCCGTCCAGCGCCTGGCGGTCATCAGCGGCCAGCCGGTTGTTCCGGCAGCCGACCTGATCGAAGCCACCTCCGACATGGGCGCCTTCGTGCTGTTCTCCGGCATGCTCAAGCGCACCGCGGTCAAACTGTCGAAGATCTGCAACGACCTGCGCCTGCTGTCCAGCGGCCCGCGTACCGGCATCAACGAGATCAACCTGCCCGCCCGCCAGCCTGGCAGCTCGATCATGCCCGGCAAGGTCAACCCGGTGATCCCCGAAGCGGTCAACCAAGTGGCCTTCCAGGTGATCGGCAACGACCTGGCGCTGACCATGGCGGCCGAAGGCGGCCAGCTGCAACTGAACGTGATGGAGCCGTTGATCGCCTTCAAGATCTTCGACTCGATCCGCCTGCTGCAACGCGCCATGGACATGCTGCGCGAGCACTGCATCACCGGCATCACCGCCAACGAAGCCCGCTGCCGCGAGCTGGTGGAGCACTCCATCGGCCTGGTCACCGCGCTCAACCCCTACATCGGCTATGAAAACGCCACCCGCATCGCCCGTATCGCCCTTGAAAGCGGCCGTGGCGTGCTGGAACTGGTGCGCGAAGAAGGCTTGCTCGACGACGCCATGCTCGACGACATCCTGCGCCCCGAAAACATGATCGCCCCGCGCCTGGTCCCCCTGAAAGCCTAAGCGCCGCTGCACCGCTCACCAGGTTGAGGGACTAGACACCTCTCACCTTTTGAGGGCTTGAAGGCCAGTCCTTCAAGCCCTTTTTTTTGCCGCAAGGTTGTGAAATGAAACCGATAAAACAACAACAATCGCCTCGTGCCCACCCCCTCGAAGCTCAAATCCCGGGCAGACGGATCACGCGTGCATAGGTATAGTGCCGCCCCTCTTCGCATCAGCGGCCATCGGTAACGAGGCGCAGATCCGCGAAACCGCATGAATAACAACACCCGCAAAAGGAACGGGATCGAACTGTCGTGCACTGCCTGGTGCCATACGACGGTGCGGACCGTCCTGCGTTTGCCATTAAAAAATCAGCGAGGAACATTCCATGCTCGAAGTCATTAACGACTTCCTCTCCGGGAAAGTACTGATCGTACTTATTGTCGGGCTCGGCGGTTATTTCACGATTCGTTCGCGTTTCGTTCAGTTGCGTCACTTTTTCCACATGTTCGCGGTGTTTCGCGACAGCCTCAAAAACAGCTCCGACCAGCTCAGCTCGTTCCAGGCGCTGATGCTCAGCCTCGCCGGGCGCGTGGGTGCCGGTAACATCGCGGGTGTCGGCATCGCCGTGACCTTGGGTGGCCCGGGCGCTGTGTTCTGGATGTGGGTCACCGCGTTGGTGGGCATGTCGTCGAGCTTTATCGAGTGCGCCTTGGGCCAGCTCTACAAGCGCACCGACAGCGAAGGCCAGTTCCGTGGTGGCCCGGCCTATTACATCCAGCACGGCCTGCAAAAACGCTGGCTGGGCATGGTGATCGCCTTCCTGTTGCTGGTGACCTTCGGCCTGGCCTTCAACGGCCTGCAAGCCCACGCCGTGACGCACTCGCTCAACAGCGCCTTTGGCCTGGACACCACCTACACCGGCCTGGCGCTGGCCGTACTGCTGGGCCTGGTGTTCATCGGCGGGATCAAGCGCATCGCCTCGATCGCCGACCTGCTGGTGCCGATCAAGACCCTGGTGTACATCGCCGTGACCCTCTACGTGATCGTGCTGCAGTTCGACCACGTGCCGGCCATGCTCGCCACCATCGTCAAGAGCGCCTTCGGTCTGGACCAGGCCTTCGGTGGCCTGGTGGGCAGCGCCATCATCATGGGCGTGAAACGCGGCGTGTTCGCCAACGAAGCCGGTTTGGGCAGTGCGCCTAACGTCGCGGCCGTGGCAGCCGTGGAACACCCGGTGGCACAAGGCGTGGTGCAAGCGTTCAGCGTGTTCCTGGACACCTTCATCATCTGCACCTGCACCGCGCTGCTGATCCTGCTGTCGGGCTTCTACACCCCGGGTTTCGAAGGCGACGGCATTGCCCTCACCCAGAACTCCCTGGCGGCCGTGGTGGGTGACTGGGGCCGCATGTTCATCTCCGTGGCCCTGGCGTTATTCGTGTTCACCTCGATCATGTACAACTACTACCTGGGCGAGAGCAACCTGCGCTTTCTGGTGGGCAACAACCGCAAGATGCTGATGGCGTACCGCGCCTTGGTGCTGGCGCTGATTTTCTGGGGCTCCATCGAAAACCTCAGCACCGTGTTCGCCTTCGCCGACATCACCATGACCCTGCTGGCGTTCGTCAACCTGTTCGCCCTGGCGTTCCTGTTCAAGATCGCCATGCGCATCCTGAACGACTACGACAAGCAGCGCGCGGCAGGCATCAAGGTGCCGGTGTTCGATTCAAGCCAGTTCCCCGACCTGAACCTGGACCGCAGCGCCTGGCCGGCCAACCCGGCAACGCCGCAAGCAGCGGCCTCCGCTGAACTGCACGCCCAAGCGCAACGCTAAGGGCAGATGACACACCGCGTGGCCTTGGGCATGCTCGGGGGCACGCGGTGTTTTTCGTTCAGGAGAGTCTTCAATGCCCCCATCAAATAACGTCATGGTGCTCTACACCGGCGGCACCATCGGCATGCAGGCCAGCGCCGGTGGCCTGGCGCCCGCCTCGGGCTTCGACACGCGGATGCGTGAATTCCTTGCCAGCCAACCTCAACTTGCAGTGCCTGCCTGGCGCTTTCGGGAAATGTCGCCGCTGATCGACAGCGCCAACATGAACCCCGCCTACTGGCAGCGCCTGCGCGTGGCGGTGGTCGAGGCGGTGGACGCAGGTTGCGACGCTGTACTGATCCTGCACGGCACCGACACCCTGGCCTACAGCGCGGCGGCCATGAGCTTCCAGTTGCTGGGCCTGCCGGTGCCCGTGGTGTTCACCGGCTCCATGTTGCCGGCCGGCGTACCCGACAGCGATGCCTGGGAAAACGTCAGCGGCGCGCTGTTGGCATTGGGCGAAGGCCTGGCGCCGGGCGTGCAGCTGTACTTTCACGGCGCACTGATGGCACCGACCCGCTGCGCGAAGATCCGCAGTTTCGGGCGCCACCCGTTCGCCGCCCTGCAACGCAGCAGCGGCGCGGCCAAGGCCGAGTCGGTCCCCGACACGCTGAACTACCGTCACGCCAAGGCGCTGGCCAAGGTCGGCGTACTGCCCTTGGTGCCGGGCATTGGTGCAGAGCAGGTCGACGCCATGGTCAACAGCGGCCTTCAGGCACTGGTGCTCGAATGCTTTGGCAGCGGCACCGGCCCCAGCGACAACCCCGCGTTTCTCGCCAGCCTCGCCCGTGCGCAGGCACAAAGCGTGGTGGTGGTGGCTATCACCCAATGCCATGAAGGCGGCGTGGAGCTGGACGTGTACGAAGCGGGCAGCCGCCTGCGCGGCGTGGGGGTGTTGTCCGGGGGTGGCATGACCCGCGAAGCCGCGTTCGGCAAGCTCAACGCGCTGCTCGGCGCCGGGCTCGACACCGCGCAAGTGCGCCACCTGGTGGAACGGGACCTGTGCGGCGAACTGTACTGACCGGCATGTAACTTGCTCCCCTTCCAGCCATCCCCTGGCTGGAAGCCCCCCATGCTGCATTCCCACCTCACCACCCTCAATGCCGTCTCGCTGGTGCTCGACACCTTCAAGGCCCAAGGCTTGCCCCAGGAGGCCTTGCTGGCGGGCAGTGGCATCTGCCACGCGGACTTGAGCCGCGCCGACACCCGCATCACCACCACCCAGGAAATGCGCGTATGCGCCAATGCGGTGGCGTTGCGCGAGGACATCGGCCTGGAACTGGGGCGCAAGATGCACGTGTCGTCCTACGGCATGCTGGGTTACGCCCTGCTCACCAGTGCCACCTTTGGTGACGCTTTGCGCCTGGCCCTGCGGTATCCGGCGCTGTTGGGAACACTGTTTGAACTGAGCCTTGAAGACGAGGGCGAGCGTGTGTGGTTCACCGCCAGCGATTACCGCGAAGCGCCCGCGCTCAAAGCCTTTAATGTCGAGCTGTGCCTGGTGTCGCTCAAAGTCATCTGCGACGACCTGCTGCGCCAGCCCCTGCCCTTGCTTGGCGCCCGCTTTGAACACGCAGCGCCCGACTACCAGGCGCACTACGCCGAACCCTTCGACTGCCCGCTGCAATTTGCAGCGGGCGCCAATGCCTTCGCCTTCGACCGCCACTGGCTCGCGCACCCCTTGCCGCTGGCCGACCCCATCACCCACCAGGCCATGGCGCAACGCTGCCGCAAACAAAACACCGAATTCACCGGGCGCCAGGCCTGGCTGGGCCGCGTGCGCCAACTGCTCGGTGCGCAACTGAGCGCCGCACCGGGGCTGGACGGGCTGGCCGCGCAGATGAACTGTTCGACGCGCACATTGCGCCGCCACCTGCATGACCTGGGGTGCAGCTACCAGGAGCTGCTGGACGAACTGCGCTTCGAGCGGGCCAAGCAGTTGCTGGGGCAGGACCAGGTGCCCATCTACCGCATCGCCGAACAACTGGGCTTCAGCGAAACCGCAAGCTTTCGCCACGCGTTCGTGCGCTGGAGCGGCGTGGCCCCCAGCCAGTTTCGCGCCTGATCCCTTGGCGTCATCGGGCTAAAACACCGCGCAGGCGTTGAATGGGGCGAATAACGGACACAGTCTTTGGCCAGATCCATCCCCTTTTGGCCGCTCCTGCCGTTCTCTTAAACCCCGCCCGCCGCAAGACTGCATCCACCGATACAGCCTGCGGAGAACACCACATGTTGACGATCTATTCAGACGATCACCACCTGCACCACGGCCGCTGCGAATTGATGGACGGGCAACTGATGCCCTGCTTTGAAATGCCCTCCCGGGCCGACCATGTGCTGCAACGGATCAAGGACCGCGCGCTGGGCCCGGTGCGCGCCCCCGAGGACTTTGGCCTGGCGCCCCTGCAACGCGTGCACGACGCCGCTTACCTGGAGTTCTTCAAAGGCGCCTGGGCCCGCTGGACGGCCTTTAACACCGACGGCGACCTGCTCCCCTACACCTGGCCCGCCCGCACCCTGCGCCGGGTATTGCCCACCAGCCTGCACGGCCAGCTGGGTTATTACAGCTTCGACGGCGGCGCGCCGATCACCGCTGGCACCTGGCAAGCGGCGTACAGCGCGGCCCAAGTCGCCCTCACCGCCCAGCACGCCATGCAGCAGGGCGCCCACAGCGCCTTCGCCCTGTGCCGCCCGCCGGGGCATCACGCCGCCAGTGACCTGATGGGCGGTTATTGCTACCTCAACAACGCCGCCATCGCCGCCCAGGCCTTTCTCGACCAGGGCCAGCGCAAGGTTGCGATCCTCGACGTGGACTACCACCACGGCAACGGCACCCAGTCGATTTTCTATGGGCGCAGCGACGTGCTCTTCACCTCGATCCATGGCCACCCGGAGGCGGAATTCCCGTTCTTTTTGGGCTACGCCGACGAACGGGGCGAAGGCCCGGGCGAGGGGTTCAACTTCAACTATCCTCTGCCCGCCGGTTCAGGCTGGCAGGCCTGGAGCGCCGCGCTGGAGCAAGCCTGCACGGAGATCGACGCCTACGGTGCCGACGTCATCGTCGTCTCCCTGGGCGTGGACACGTTCAAGGACGACCCCATCTCCCAGTTCAAGCTCGACAGCCCCGACTACCTGGCCATGGGCCAACGCATCGCCCGCCTCGGCAAGCCCACGCTGTTTGTGATGGAAGGCGGTTATGCGGTGGAAGAAATCGGCATCAATGCCGTCAACGTCCTCGAAGGTTTCGAAAAAGAAGGTATCGCCCCATGAAGAGCCTCGCCGCCCTGGCCTTGTGCACCGCCGTGATCAGCGGTGCGGCCCACGCCGAACCCAAGCCCCTCAAGGTCTACAACTGGTTCGACTACATCACCCCCAAGGCGCTGGAGGATTTCAAGGCGCAGAACCCGGGCATCCCGCTGGTCTACGACATCTTCGACACCAACGAAGCGCTGGAAGCCAAGCTGCTCACCGGCAACTCGGGCTACGACGTGGTGGTGCCGTCCAACGTGTTCCTGGCCAAGCAGATCGAAGCCGGTGTGTTCCAGCCGCTGGACCGCAGCCGCCTGCCCAACTGGAACCACCTGGACCCCAAGCTGATGAAGCTGATCGAGGCCAACGACCCCGGCAACCAATTCGCCGTGCCCTACATGTACGGCACCATCCTGATCGGCTTCAACCCGGCCAAGGTCAAGGCCGCGCTGGGTGACAACGCCCCGGTGGACAGCTGGGACCTGATCTTCAACGAAGCCAACATCAGCCAGCTCAAGCAGTGCGGCGTGGCACTGCTGGACTCGCCCTCGGAGATTCTGCCGCTGGCCCTGCAACACCTCGGCCTGGATCCCAACAGCAGCAACCCCAAGGACTACGCAAAAGCCCAGGCGCTGCTGCTCAAGATCCGCCCCTACATCACCTACTTCCACTCCTCCAAGTACATGGCCGACATCGCCAACGGCGACATCTGCGTGGCCGTGGGGTATTCGGGCAGCTTTTCCCAGGCTGCCAACCGCGCCAAAGACGCCAAGAACGGCGTGGTGGTAGACATGCGCCTGCCCAAGGAGGGCGCGCCGATCTGGTTTGACATGCTCGCCGTGCCCAAGGGCGCGCAAAACCCGCAAGACGCCTACACCTTCATCAACTACCTGCTGCAACCCGGCGTGATCGCCCCCATCAGTGACTTTGTGGGCTACCCCAACCCCAACAAAGACGCCACGAGCCTGGTGGACCCTGCGATCCGCAACAACCCCAACCTGTACCCCACCGAGGCGGCCATGGCCACGCTCTACACCTTGAAACCCCTGAACCGTGACGCCGAGCGCGCCCGCACCCGGGCCTGGACCAAGATCAAGTCCGGCACCTGACTGGGGCGGTTTCAGTCGCCGCAGGCCCCTCACTGGGCGCCAGTGGCGCCTGCCACGCCGCCCTCAAGCGCTGCAGTGCCTGGGCGATCGCCGCTTCGGGCACCGCGGCAAACCCCAGTACCAGGCCTGCGCGCTGGTCGGCCGGGGTGCTGGAGTCCGGCAGCCAATAGGTGCTCAGCCCCGTGACTTCCACCTCGGCGGCGCGGGCCTGGGCGAGTAGCTGCTGCTCGCGCGCCAGGCTGTCCACGCGCACCGCCACGTGCAACCCCGCGGCCACGGCGGGCAGCACGCCGACCCCGTCCAGGCCTTGCGGCCAGCCCGCCAGCAAGGCATTGCGCCGACTCAAGGCCGCCCGGCGCATACGCCGGATGTGCCGCTGGAAGTGCCCGGCGGCCATGAACTCGGCCATCACCGCCTGGGTGCTGGCTTCGGAATGGCGCACGTCCACGGCGCGGCGCCGGGCGAAGGCGTCTACCAGGCCGGGCGGCAACACCAGGTAACCCAGGCGCAACGCGGGAAAGGCCACCTTGCCAAAGGTGCCCACGTAGAGCACGCGACCGCTGCGGTCCAGCGCGGCCAACGGGGCCAGGGGCGCGCCGCTGTAGCGGTACTCGCCGTCGTAGTCGTCCTCGACGATCCAGCCGCCCGTGCGCTCGGCCCAGGCCAGCAGTTCCAGGCGCCGCGCCAGGCTCATCACCACGCCCAACGGGTATTGATGGGAGGGGGTCACATACGCCAGCCGACACGGGCCCAGGGCATTCATGGCGTGGCAGTCGATGCCTTCGTTGTCCACCGCCACACCGTGCAGCCGCGCCCCGGCAATCGCGAAGGCATGGCCTGCAGCGCGGTAGCCGGGATTTTCGATGGCCACCCCGTCGCCGGGCGCCACCAGCAACTGTGCACAAAGGCTGATGGCTTGCTGCGCGCCACTGGTGATCACAATTTGTTCAGCGCTGCACTGCAAGCCTCGCGAGCTGCGCAAATAAGCCGCGATAAGGCCGCGCAGGCGTTCGTCACCGGCGGGGTCGCCGTAGCACAGCTGCCCCAGGTCCGGGTTGCGCCAAAAGGCCGCATTCAGCTTGGCCCACACGTCAAACGGGAACAGATCGAACGCAGGCACGCCCACGCGAAACGCCCGGGGCGGGCCGCTGGGCGGCAGGGGCAAATGGTGGTTTTGTACCCGTCCCAAGGCCGGGCTGTGGATAACTTCACCGGGCGAACTGCCTTCAGGATTCGCCGCAAATGTGGATAAGGCTGTGGACAAGCCTGTTGAAAACCCTGTGGACACTTTTGTGGATAGTTTTCCCGCAGCGGGCAAGTGGGCTACGTAAGTGCCATCACCAACCCGCCCTTCGATAAACCCTTCGGCATACAACTGGTCGTAGGCGCGGACCACGCTGTTGCGCGAGATCGACAACGCCGTCGCCAGGTCGCGGCTGGCGGGCAGGCGCGTGCCGCTGGCCAGGCGCCCGTCCAGTACCCGCTGGCGCAGGGCTTCGTAGAGCTGGCGGGTAAGGCCCTGGCGGCGATCCAGTTCAATACCGGCGGGGTTGAACGACAGCGGCGCAGTGATTGGCGACATGATTGGACCCATGAAATTGGTCTGAGATGGCTCTTACAACCGACCATTAGCCTGCCTAGGATGCAGGCATTCGCCAAGGAAAATATCCATGTACACACCCCGCGCCTTTGCCCTCGATGATTTGCCCGAACTGCAACAACTGATGCAGCACACGCGCCTGGCGCAGTTGGTGACCATGGGCGATCAAGGCCTGATGGCCAGCCATTTGCCGCTGCTGCTCAACCCCGACGAAGGCCCTAATGGCACGCTCTACGGGCACTTGGCCAAGGCCAACCCCCAGTGGCATGACCTGCAAAACGGGCGTGAGGCCCTGGTGATCTTTGCGGGGGCCGAGGCCTACGTCAGCCCGGCGTTCTACCCGGCCAAGGCCGAGCACGGCAAAGTCGTGCCCACCTGGAACTACATCGCCGTGCACGCCTACGGCGAGGCAGACGTGTTCACCGACCCCGAGCGCCTGTTGCAGGTGGTCAACGCCCTCACCGACCGCCACGAAGCCGGCCGCTCCCAGCCGTGGAAGGTCAGCGACGCCCCGGCGGACTACATTGAAGGCATGCTCAAGGCCATCGTCGGTTTCGCCCTGCCGATCGCCCGCCTGCAAGGCAAACGCAAACTCAGCCAGAACCGCAGCCCGGCCGACATCGCCGGCGTGCGCGAAGGCCTGGCCGCCAGCGCCGACGTGCGCGACCAGACCCTCGCCCGGTTCATCCTCTAAGGAGCTTCACCATGAGTCCGATCGAGATCCGCCCGGTCACCGCCGCCGACAAAGCCGCCTGGTCGGCATTGTGGCAAGCGTATTTGACGTTCTACGAAACCGAACTGCCCGACGCCGTCACCCAGAGCACCTGGCAGCGCCTGCTGGACGAGCGCGAGCCGACCCATTCGGCGCTGGCCTGGCAGGCGGGCAAGGCGGTGGGCATGGTCAACTTTATCTACCACCGCACCAACTGGAGCATCGAGAATGCGTGCTACCTGCAAGACTTGCTGGTGGACCCGTCCCAGCGCGGCACTGGCGTGGGGCGCAAGCTCATCGAGTTCGTCTACGCCACCGCCAAGGCGGACGGCTGCGCCAAGGTGCACTGGCTGACCCACGAAACCAACGCCACGGCGATCCAGCTGTACGAGCGCATCGCCGAGCGCCCGGGCTTCATTCAATTTCGCAAGACCCCCCTTTAAGGAGCCCACCATGACTCAATCCCTCGCCGACTGGAAAGGCGTGCCCGCACCCACCGTCCAACTGATTGAAGGGCGCTTCATCCGCCTGGAAAAACTCGACCCGGCACGCCATGCCGACGACCTGTTCCAGGCCCTCCAAGGCCCCGGCGCCGACCCGAAACTGTGGGACTACCTGCCTTATGGGCCGTTTCCTGAGCGCGCTGCCTTTAATGACTGGCTGAACCACCACGCGGCCAGCAGCGACCCGTATTTTTTCAGCGTGATCGACCGCGCGAGCGGCCAGGTGCAGGGCATCCTGAGCCTGATGTCTATCGTGGCCAAGGAAGGCCGCATCGAAATCGGCCACGTCACCTTTGGCGCACCGATGCAGCGCTCGCCCAAAAGCACCGAGGCGGTATACCTGCTCGCCAAACACGCCTTTGAACAGGGCAACCGCCGCCTGGAATGGAAATGCAACAACGCCAACGCCCGCTCCAAATACGCGGCCGAGCGGCTAGGGTTCAGCTTTGAAGGGGTGTTCCGCCAGCACGCGGTGGTAAAAGGCCAAAACCGGGACACGGCGTGGTACTCGATGCTGGATTCTGAATGGCCAGCGATCGGCGCGGGATTCGAGCGCTGGTTGGCGGATGAGAACCAGGCGGGGTCGGGGCAGGTGAAAAGCTTGGCGCAGTGCCGGGCCTAAATTCCCCAAAAGAGCCCAAGCGAAACTTGCTCGCGATAACGTTTTACCTGTCGCAAAGTGACTGAACGTGCCCCGTTGCGAGCAAGCGATGCTTAGGGCTTAAACAGGATTGACGAGATCAACATTAAGGTCGGCCAAGCGACGTAAACCGCTGCGCAGGATCACAAGACTATCCGGCTCGGACATGAACCATGCGAAAGACCCCCAAGCCAAACCCGACATTGTCTTCTTATATCCAGTACTTTCCCGATCCGCATAGGCGGTGACAAAAGCAACTTGGGACCGGTCAAAACCGCCTTTGTCCGTGATTGCGTACAAGGCGTCTTGCCTGCGCGGAGTGATAGCGCCGTCAGTGGCCACAACTTCCACAAACACTATTAATGGTTCCGCAGGCCCCAAATCCACCAAAATCAAATCTGGCAAGTCTTTATGAGCTTGAATATCCAAGCCGATAGAGGTGGCGAGTTTGATATCTGGATGGGCTGTTTTATTACCCGACTCACTAAGCCATATCACACCGGGCGCCTCCAAGAACTTCGCAGTAAAAACCTCTACAACGGCTTTTGAAATATCAGAGCTTGGGCCTGCGACAAGTCGCCGAGTATCTCCATTTGGATAAACAACCAAAACACCGTCCTTACTAGCCGTACCAGCACGCATAAGCGAAACACGGGCCCTCGCGCTCCGGGAAAGGTGTTTTTCCTGCCATTCCAAAATGGCAGCGTCTAGTGCACCGCCAACAAGCAACGGATCAAATAATGCTGCCAAATCTTTTTTCAATGCATAGCGCGGAGCCCCCGATGTTGTAGGCACTCCTACCTTTTCAATTACCGCGCCGACGACTTGCAAGCCCTCTCGCAAAGTTTCATCACGAATAGGTTCCCGCGTATTATCGGCATACCAGCGATTACCTGGGACTTGAAACGATTTTTTGCGCAAATTTGTTCGATAGCTCAGGCGAGCCTCTTCACTGAAGTCTTGTGCTTGGGCATCCGTCATCCGGTAAACGTGCACAGGCCCCAGCCAAATATCAGCCCCCTCCACAGCGCCAATATAAATCATCGGAAAAACCGTACTGGCAGTAATTTCTCGCGTGCAATAAGTACGATTGGGCGTACCTTCCGGAAAAATGAGCGGTAGCCGCTCAGCAATCAGCGATCTTGAAACGTACGGTGGGAGCACAGGTTTATCCTTAAAAAAGTTTCGCGCACGCAACTTCGATTGCAGCCTTTGAGCCACCAGACTCGACTAACTGAGTTAACTCAAACAACGCAGACGGAGCAGGCAGAGGAAGCGACTCTAGCTCATAAGCCGATACAGCAACTGAACCACTCACACATCGGAAAGCGTGATCCGCAGCACCGCTATTCAGAAACGCCGCCAATACTGGGGCACTCACAGAGGGAGTGTCTGTGATAGGCCGAACCATATTTATATGGTTTTCGATGACTGCCCCGCCATATGTCTCTAAAAATGCTGTTGGCAGCGTCGCAGCAATAAGGCGTCGGCTTTGTTCTTTAGCGGTAGTACGCTGCAGCAATACGCAAGACTTTGTGGTGACCAAATGATGTTCAGACGATTTTAACTCGAAGTACGGAGCATGATTTTTTTCTCCGCACGAAAGATAAACTGCCCATCCCCTGTGATGGCTTCTGCCCAAATAAGCGGTAATCTTTGAGCGCCCGGCTTATAAGCCAGCTGCGATTTATGGCGATTCCAGACCAAGGGTCCCGTACTAACGGTATATCCCCAATCTACGAGACGATGTGGCATATCGGAAAGCGTGGTTACTAACGACGTTTGAGTAGGGTTTCGAGGTAGAAGCCATGGCAGAGTTGCGTCTGGCGGTAAAGATATTGACCCCGCACCCTTAACTTCTATTACTCCGTCGCAGGGTGACGTAATCTCTGACACTGTGATCGGGACTGCCTTCCCCGCTTTACGGTAAGTCGTGAGTGCCATTTCCTGAAGCACGTCATCAAAGACACCTTTGCGAGCGGCCACAAAATCTATAGAGATAGGAGGCGCCTCTTTGTTTATCAAAGAGCGAAGATTTTTAAAGTAGCCGCCCGCCAAAAAGGAGGTTGGTGTGACATAGGCAATCAAACCACCAGGCTTCGTTTGACGAATCGCAAAATCCGTAAATAAACCATAGAGATTGGCGTGACCATATAACGAACGGTTGTAGAGCTCGCGGGTTTTGGCATCAAGCTTCGCTTTCCCATAAGGAGGATTACCTATCACCAAGTCGAAAGGGTCCTTAGTTGGGGACTGCCGAAGTGAATCACACACCGTAACCATGATGGGCAGCTTTAAACCAGAAACGCTACTGATCGGTAATAGCACAGCATCCAGCGTGACTTGGCTGAGCCATGCGCCGAAAGGATCAATTTCAAAGCCATGCAGACGATTGCCAATGCTCTGAAGCAATAATTTCGGACTGCAATGAACGAGCTCCGTCATTATTTTTTGCGCGATAGGCGCAAGAAACGCGCCACCGCCACATGCGGGGTCGAGAACCCGGCACTTGGCCCAATTTACGTTTGCCGCAGTGGCCTGATCGATGAGGCGAGCAGTGAGAACAGGCGGGGTGTAGAACACGCCAAACTCGCCGCGGTGCTCCGTGGGTAGCATCCCTGTGTAGGTAAGACCAATTTGATATGCCGCTGTTTCCGCATCAAACCTAGCGGCCATTTTTCCAATTTGATCAGCCAGCAATTGAGCTTCAACAGGGAGGTCAGATGTCTCAAACGACTGAATAGGCGGTCGCAGCTCTTGAGGGACAAGGTGCCCCTCTGTAATGCCTTGCCACCAGGCCTGAACAAGTCGTACGCCAAAGGAGCGAGTTAGCACAAGCTGACTGTGAGCAGGAAAATTGGCAGACATTGAGCGAGCCATTGTTCTCGCGGAAGCCAACGATTGGGTAGGCAGTTCCAATTCACACGGATTCTCTAGCCCCACCAACGCAATTTGTACCTCTTTTCCCATATATCCCCCCATGCGGGCCGCGATTCTACCTTGCTTTGAAGGCTGAAACGCCCCGCCTATCGCGATCACACGATGCTGCGTTAAAAAAAGTAAATCAACCATTCTTCAAATTAAACCTGCGAAGTCATGACCTCACACGACAGGCATACCGAACAACTGTATAAAAATACAGTTAAAATTAGTTTTTCAACTAAATCTTAGACGGATGGTTTGGCAGCTGCGTCCTCGATAAAACCCCGTCACCTCCGAAGACATCCCGCACACAATTACCAAAACCTACCAGACAGCAAAAAGCGCCACGCCGTGACGGGGTTGCACCAAAGCCAGTTTGCGCGCATGTGCAAAATCTCGGTGCGGACCCGGGTGCAAGACGCAGGTGGTCGGGCCCGTGGATAATCGAGGTGTTGCGCCCGTGGTTGTCCGAGTTGCCGAGGATCTTGTTCAGCAGGTCGCGGCGCAGGTAGTCCACGATCAGGTCTTCCACCTGTGAGGCCTGACCCGCGGTGTTCCATAAACTCACCGGCATGCGCACCACGCTCAGGTGATTCATGCGGCTGCCCGGTGCGCTGATGCCTGCCACCGAATACAGGGATTCGACAGCAACACGCTCCCCCCCTAATGCACACAGCCTTATGGGCACATCAAAAAGACGCAATAACCTGCCGCCCCGTCTTCGCAACCTCCCTGACACATTCCTGTAAACACCCTCCGCTATACAGGTCGCCTCTTTTCCTACAACAAGGCCGACCCCATGCCCTGCCCTCCGCACCGTCTCGCCCTGGCTATTGCGCTATTGGCCAGCAGCGACCTCGTCTCTGCCGCGCCCACCCAGACGGTGCAGATCGACACGCGCATCACCCAGGGCCAGACCCTCACCGGCAGCGACACGCTCACCGTCTCCAAGACCGGCACGCTGGACACCTCAAAAGTCGCCGTCACGCTCAAGGACGGCACCAGCGGCAAGGGCGTGGTGATCGATAACAGCGGCACGATCAACTCGTCCACTGGCCGCGCCATCGACGGTTCGGGCGACCTGACCCAGGCGCGCAATTACACGTTGATCAACCGCGCAGGCGGGGTGATTTCGGGCAGCAACGACGCGGTGCGCCTGGGCAACTTCGCCAGCGGCAGCCTGTTGATCGACAACAGCGGCACGATTTACTCCACCACCGGCCGTGGCCTGAGCCTGGATGCGATCCGCAGCCCCAACGTCACCACCACCCTCATCAACCGCGCGGGCGGCCTGATTCATGGTGAAGGCAGCGACGGCATGAAGACCGGCGCCAACGCCACCATCACCAACTACGGCGAGATTTCCAGCGGCGACAGCCACAGCCGTGACGACAAGTTCGACGGTGTGGACATCGACTCCGCCACCGGCGTGACCGTGACCAACTACGGCCTGATTTCCGGCGGCCGTCACGGCATCACCACCGACCTGGGCGCCACGCTGACCAACTACGGCACCGTGATCGGGCGCAACGGTTCCGGCTTTGGCTCCGACGGCGACGGCACGGTGATCAACCACGGCACGATCACCGGTGCGTTTTCCGGGCTGCAGCCCGATGGCGACGGTGACGGCGTGGACATCGACCACATTGGCCATGTCGAAAACTACGGCGTCATCCAGGGCGTGGGCGCAGGCGGGGTCGACAAGAACGGCTTTGCCAACACCAGTGAAGGCCTCGCGCTGGGCGGCGGCTATGTGTACAACGCGCGCGGCGCGCTGGTCAGCGGCGCCAACAACGCGGTGCTGGTGGACGACGGCAGCGACGGCCCGGGCGTGGCCGCCACCTTTATCGAAAACCACGGCGTGATCCAGGGCCTGAACGGTTTTGGCGTGAAATTCGTCGGCAACTTCGCCGACACCGTGATCAACGACGGTGTGATCAGCGCCAGCAACGGCCTGGCCCTGGACCTGGGCGGCGGCGATGACAACCTGATCCTGCGCAGCGGCAGCCGCTTTGTGGGCCTGGTAGACGGCGGCGACGGTTATGACCGCTTGACCCTTGACGACCCGGCCGGCGGCAGTTTTGGCAACAGTCGCAACTTTGAATGGCTGGATGTCAAAAGCGGCAGCTGGACGCTCACCAGCAACGGCGATTTCAGCGACGGCGGCGAGATTTTCAGCGGCGCCACGTTGATCAACCACGGCGCGATCACCGGCAACCTCACCGTCGACGCAGGCGGCGTGTATGCCGGTGGCGGCAGCGTCGGCAGCCTGTTGGTCGACGGCACGTTGCAGACCAACACCGCGCTCGGCACCGCCCACATCACCCGCGACCTGACGTTTACCAGCGGCGCCACCCTGGCCTATGGCGTCAACGCCGACGGCAGCAGCGCGCCCGTGCAGGTCGGCGGAACCGCGAACCTCAACGGCGCAACGCTGGCCGTGAACCCGGGCACCGGCACGTATCCCTGGCAGAGCCATTACACCGTGCTGCAAGCGGGCGCCATCAATGGCACCTTTGGCAAGGTCACCAGCGACTATGCCTTCCTCACCCCCACCCTGGATTACAGCCCAACCCAGGTCGGCCTGACCTACACCCGTAACGATGTGGCGTTCAACCAGTTCGCCACCACCGGCAACGGGGCCCGCGCCGCCAGCAGCCTGGCGGGCCTGGGCACCCAGAACGCGCTGTATAACGCCCTGCTCAACACCACCAACAGCACGGCAAGCGCCGCCATCGAGCAACTGGCGGGCAGCAGCACCGCCAACCTCACCAGCGCGACCCTGGGCGCCAGCGCTCAAGTGGGCACCAGCATGCTCGCGGCCATGCACCAACTGGGCGGCGGCGCGGGCCTGCTGGTGGGCCTGGCGCCGGGCGACACACCCACCCTGGCCGCCACCGGCGTGCCCAGCGAGGCGCGCAACCTCAACGACCCGAACGCCCGTGGCCGCCTGTGGCTGCAAGGCATCGGCAGCTACGGCAAGCTCGACGGCGACCACGGCAGCAACGGCCTGACCCAGCGTACCCAAGGCAGTGTGCTGGGCGCCGACTGGGCGGTGGCGTCGGACTGGCGCGTGGGCGTGCTGGGCGGTTACTCCAAAACCGATCTAGACACCACGGGCGTAGACGGCAACGTCGACAGCTGGCACGCCGGTGTCTACGCCATGCGCCAAAGCGGCCCACTGGCCCTGCGCCTGGGCGCCGCCTACAGCGGACACCAGGGCGACAGCAAACGCACGGTGGCTTTCAGCGGCTTTAACGACCGGCCCAAAGGCGACTACGACGCCAACAGCCAGCAAGCCTTCGCCGAACTGGGCTACGCCCTGGGCAGCGGTCGCCTGAGCGCCGAACCGTTCGCCAACCTCGGCTACCAGCGCTACCACCGCGACAGCTACACCGAAAAAGGCGGCGCCGCCGCGCTGCACGTCGACGGCCAGACCCAGGACAACGTCAACAGCACCCTGGGCCTGCGCCTGGCCCACCTGAGCCAGTTGGACAACGGCATCAGCCTCACCCCTCGCGTGAGCGCCGGCTGGAAACACACCTACGGGGATGTCGCCAGCAACACCCGCCAAGCCTTCCTGGCAGGCGGCACCGCGTTCAACGTCGAGGGCAGCGCGCTGGACCGTGACAGCCTGTTGCTGGAAGCGGGCCTGGACGTAGGCCTGTCGGCCCGCCACACCCTGGGCGTGGGCTACAGCGGCGAGATCGGCAACAACAGCCGCACTCACGCGCTGGTCGGCCAATGGCAGATGAGTTTTTAATCGCGCCCCGGTAAAGACATCTCCCGCACACGAGGGGTCGATGGCCTGACAGTTATCGACCCCGCGCCTCGCTAAATTTCCCGACCTCATACATCAGAGGTTGGGTTTACATGCCAGTCATCACGAAACAACTCGCACTCATTTTCGCCCTCGCGCTCGGGACCTGCTGCGCGTCGTTCACTTACGCGCGTGGGGACATGGAGCCCGACACCGAGTGGCTCGACGAACAACCCGCGGCCAGCCAGCGCCCCACCCCACCAACCCCTGACAGGCCGTTCCATTTCAGCCATTACGCCACCAGCGCCAACGGGCTGAGCGTGGCCCGGGCGCTGGACGCATCGGTCAAGGCGGTGCTGGACACCGGCGAACTGGGCGCCTGGGAAAAGTATCAACTGGCCAATATCGCTCACGAACTGCGCCACCTGCCGCCCGGCCAGCTCGGCGCGGTGCTTGAACAACTGGCTGGCAGCCACAACGCCAACCTCGGCAGCGCCACGCAACAGAGCCTGCAATCGCTGAGCGATGGCCTGCTGGAGGCCATGCGCCCGTTAAGCGACGCCCCCGCCGATGAAGGCCGCGTGTGGCTGCAAGGCCTGGGCAACAGCAGCCAGCTGGACAGCCAACACGGCAGCGCAGGCTTGCAGCAAAAGACCCAAGGCCTGCTGCTGGGCGCCGATTGGGCGGTGGACCACGCCTGGCGTATCGGCGTGACGGGCGGCAAGTCCACCAGCACCCTCAGTGCCAACCCCTTCAAGGGCAGCGTAGACAGCTGGCACCTGGGCGGCTATGCCGTGCGCCAGGACGGCCCGCTGGCCCTGCGCCTCGGCGCGCTCTACAACAACCATACGGGCGTGAACAACCGCACCGTCGACTTTAGCGCCATCAACCACCGCGAACACATAAAGGGCCAATACACCGCCAACAGCCAGAGCGTGTTTGCCGAACTGGGCTACGCGCTGGACCACACCAACGTGCGCACCGAGCCCTTCGCCGCGCTGGGTTATCAACGCTACCACCGCGACAGCTACCGGGAAAAAGGCGGTGTAACAGCCCTGAACGTCGGCGCGCAAGACCAGCAAAACCTCAGCAGCACCCTTGGCATCCGCCTGCTCAGCCAGTTCGCACTGGGCAACCAGATAAGCCTGCAACCGCACCTGAGCGCGAGTTGGAAGCACCTGTATGGCGACGTCAGCAGCGGCGTGCACCAGTCCACCACCTGGAGCCGACACGCCAGCTTGAACCGTGACTTCACCGTGCAAGGCACACCGCTGGACCGCGACACCCTGGCCCTGCGCGCCGGGCTGGACCTGGCCTTGTCGTCGCAACACACCGTGGGCCTGACCTATACCGCCGCCATGGGCACCAGCAGCCACAGCCAAGGCGTTGCAGGGCAATGGCGCATGGCGTTCTAAATCGCAGGCGAAAAAAAAGGTTCTTCACGGATTACCGGGAAAGTCATTCTTGATCTTCATGAAAA